>NZ_LASY01000007.1:0-72405 GCF_000973155.1 Grimontia sp. AD028
GCTTAACTGATCGGCATTACAGCCAAGGCTGGGATTTTTTGTGATTCTATCGACGCAATGGCTTCAACTAGAAGAGGCGGCGCTCGCGCTTGCCGAATAGCTGAGACAACACAACAACAGCCAACACAACCAGCATGGCTGCGAAAATCACGATCAGCCATTGAGGCATAGACAGTGTCAGGAATTGCCAAACAATCTTGCTGCAATCGCCACTGGCTTCAAACATCCATGGAACCCATTGGTTCAATGGCGCCCATGAAGGGAAAGAAACAAAGATATCGCAGGTCGCGCCAAACAGGTCGTTCGGATCCGGGAATTGGTAGCCGACATGTTCGATGGAAAGTTTAAGACCCCAACCAGCCGCAACACCCCAGGCAATCAGTCCTGACCAGCGTACCAGTGCGTTTTGCGGAGCAATCATACCGATGAGACCCGCACCCACCACACCCAGCATGGCAACACGCTCATAGATACACATGACGCAAGGCGCCAAGTCCATCACGTGTTGGAAAAACAGCGCACAACCTTCGAGGATTAAACCCGACAGCATCAGCAGAAACCAAGCGCCACGCCCACGGGATATTTCGTTGAAATACGACAACATAGAATACGAATCCGTTGTAAAAGACAAAGCCCCACCGAAGGCGGGACTTTGCTATTCAAAAAGTTACGGAGCTGGAAATCAAGCCTTAATGACCAGCACTCACTGCACCAGCCGCTTCAACCGTGCCAAGTGTGATCCAACCCGCTTCATAGAACCACTCCGTCATTGGAAGCAGCAGCAATTCGATACCTGCGAGACCTACCAGACCCATTACGACGGTGTATGGCAGCGCCATGTAAACCATCTTGCCGTACGACAAGCGCAGGAGCGGAGCCAGGGTTGATGTCAGCAGGAACAGGAACGCAGCCTGACCATTAGGTGTTGCCACCGACGGAAGGTTAGTACCGGTATTGATTGCGACAGCGAGAAGCTCGAATTGTTCACGAGTAATGATGCCATCCATCAGAGCTGCTTTAACTTCGTTGATGTAAACCGTACCAACGAATACGTTATCTGACACCATGGAGAGCAAACCGTTCGCGATGTAGAACATGGTGAGCTGCGCACCACCTTCCAGTTGCAGAACGGCACTGATCACTGGAGTAAACAGACCTTGGTCGACGATAACTGCAACCACTGAGAAGAAAACCGCCAGCAGTGCAGTAAACGGCAGCGCTTCTTCAAACGCTTTACCAATATGGTGCTCGTCAATAACGCCGGTGAAAGAGGTTGCCAGGATGATAACGCTCAAGCCAATCAAACCAACTGCGGCCAAGTGCATTGCTAGTGCGATAACCAGCCACACTGCAATGATCGCCTGAACAACAAGCTTTGCTACGTCGTAGTTGGTGCGTTTCGCACGCTCGGCATTGTTAAATTCAACCAGGATTTGGCGAACGTTTTCAGGCAGTTTTGCACCGTAATCAAACAGGCCAAATTTTTCGACAAATGCACAGGTCGCCAAACCACAGAACAGAACTGGCAAGGTAACAGGCAACATTCGAACGATGAACTCACCGAATTGCCAACCTGCTTTTTCAGCGATGATCAGGTTTTGAGGCTCACCTACCATGGTCATTACACCACCCAGTGCGGTACCTACACCCGCATGCATCAGCAGGCTGCGCAGGAATGCACGGTAATTCTCAAGGTCATCGCGGCTTAGGTCATCGCGAACAGACTCGTCTGAGGTATGGTCATGGTTGGATTGGAAGTCTTTACCTGATGCAACACGGTGGTAAATAGAGTAGAAGCCAACTGCCACACTGATAACAACAGCTATCACGGTCAGCGCATCAAGGAATGCAGAAAGTAATGCGGCTGCAGAACAGAAGGCTAGAGACAACAGCGTTTTCGACTGAATACCGAGCAGGATTTTGGTAAAGATGAACAGCAATAGCTGCTTCATGAAGTAGATACCCGCCACCATAAAGATAAGCAGCAGCAGAACTTCGAAGTTTGCAACCAGCTCGTGTTTCACCGTGGCTGGGCTGGTCATCCCAATGGCTACGGCTTCGATGGCCAGTAAGCCGCCAGGCTGAAGTGGGTAACATTTAAGTGCCATCGCCAGAGTGAAAATAAATTCCACTACAAGCAACCAACCCGCGATAAACGGATCGATAGCGAAAACAATTGGGTTGATAATCAAGAACGCAATAATCGCCGCTTTGTACCAGTCGGGCGCCTTACCGAGAAAGTTCTTGATGAAAGCATTCCTTAGCGTAATGGCCATGTATATGTCTCTGTTTCTTATAAAAGCAAGTTCTATGGAGGCTTGAAATGAAGATGTAAACGCTCTGTTGCGACAGGGGGCGGTAAAATTACACAATTTCAAATTTTGTTGAAATGTTTGGAATCTGACCCCTAAACGTCGATTTATCGACGAAAAGTACCGCTGAAACCCATCGCATAGGCAAACTCGGAGCACACAATACAGCGACTTTTCAAACAGTCAACAATCCGTTGCATGTTAATTAAATTACTGGAGTATGTTACGAAAAAACGCGACTCCAACCCTGGGCTTTTGAAATATCCTGTAACATTTGGGCGCCGTTATTCTATGCATGGGATTGGTTGTATACAGTGATGGGGATCAAGGATAACGTGCAGCAGAAAACAATCGCTTTTCTTTTCGCCATTGATGGGCGTGAAGAGGTTGTAAAATTGGTAGCTGGTCAGTTTTTACGGTTTAAAACGCACATAAAAGTGCATGTTGTGGTTATGAAACCAGACAAGGCAGCTGTTCAAGTTAGATGAAAATTTAATTAACTGTGATGTACGCCCGTCAAATCACAGTTAAATGGGCGCAAACGATACCCTTCTTAGGTTTCTAGGTGGCGAGGATAAGTGGTATGATGAGTTATTAATCAAGATAAGAAGCAACCTGGAAACAACACTCAATGGTTATTAAGGCGGATAGCCCGGCAACTTTTGCTGAGAAATATATCATCGAGAGCATCTGGAATAATCACTTTCCACAAGGCTCTATTCTTCCCGCAGAGCGCGAGTTGTCAGAACTGATTGGTGTCACACGTACAACCCTTCGAGAGGTGCTACAGCGCCTGGCTCGTGACGGCTGGTTGACTATCCAACATGGTAAGCCGACGCGCGTGAATGACTACATGAACACATCAGGTCTCAACATTCTCGATACGCTGGTTACCCTTGAGGGTGAAGACGTTCACGGTGTGTTGGAAAACCTGCTGTCAGCACGCACCGACATCAGTGGCGTTTACATGCGTTATGCGGTGAAAAATGACCCGCAAATCTGTGCAGACCTGATAGAGAAAGTGATTGGTCGTTGTGAGGCCCTGCTGGCAAGCGACAGCTTCGCGAGCTTCATTGAAGCGGCTGAAGAGAAAGACGCCATCTTGCAGGACGTGAAGAAAATTTACGATACCTTCGGTAAGGTTGATCAAGACACTTGTGAAGCGGTTTGCCGTGGTCGTGCATTCAACCACTTCGACTACATGTTATTCCAAGGCATGGCGCAACGCTCAGGCAACAAAGTTTACGTACTGACCATGAATGGCATGCGTAAAATCTACTCCCGCGTAGGTGGTTACTACTTCATGGACAAGCGTGCTTGTGAGCTGGCGATTCAGTTCTACCGTGATTTGCTGGTTATAACGAATGAAGGCCGTCATCTGGATGTGGCTGATCGCATCAAGCAATATGGTCGTGAAAGCGGCGCGATTTGGTTCCATAATCGCGATACCATTGCCAAGTTGATGGAGCAGGAAGAAGCTTAATCCTGTCTTTCCTAAAAAAAAACCGCCACTTCTGGCGGTTTTTTTGTCTGTGTGCGTCTCGCTAGCTTCCCGGTATCAAATCGGGATCAAACTGAGGACGCTTTGGGCAGGTTGAGATGATCTTACTCTTGCCGTCCGGCAGTTCTTCCTCCAGTACCACTTCAAACCCCCACAAACGGTGAACGTGCTTGAGCACTTCTTCGTAGGAATCGTTCAGCGGTATGCGGTTATGCGGCACGTAACGTAAGGTCAGCGCCCGATTGCCTCGTAGATCCACATCAAATACCTGAATATTAGGTTCGTGGTTACTGAGGTTGTATTGCGCCGATAGCCTCTCCCGGATCTGGCGGTAACCTTCCTCGTTATGAATGCTGGTCACTTCGATGAAGTTTTGTCTGTCATCGTCATTAATGGCAAAGAACTTCATGTCTCGCATCACTTTGGGTGACAGGAACTGGCTGATAAAGCTCTCGTCCTTAAAGTTCTGCATCGCAAAATGTAAGGTTTCCAACCAATCACTGCCTGCGATTTCAGGGAACCAGTATTTGTCTTCTTCGGTGGGGTCTTCACAGATACGGCGAATATCCTGAAACATCGCAAAACCCAGCGCATAAGGATTGATACCACTGTAAAAACGACTGTTATAGGGCGGCTGTGCAACCACATTGGTGTGGCTGTGCAGAAACTCCATAATGAAACGGTCTGTGACCAGTCCTTCATCGTAAAGGTGGTTAAGTATGGTGTAGTGCCAGTATGTCGCCCAGCCTTCGTTCATCACCTGCGTTTGCTTCTGCGGGTAAAAATACTGGCTGACCTTCCTGACGATACGAATCACTTCACGCTGCCAAGACTCCAGCAGAGGGGCATGCTTTTCGAAGAAATAGAGAATGTTTTCCTGTGGCTCAGATGGGAAACGATCAACGGCTTTCTCACGCACCTTTTCACTGGTTGGAATAGTCCGCCAAAGCGCGTTGACCTGACTTTGCAGATAATCCTCGCGGGATTTCTGACGCGCCACTTCCTCGGCAATCGAGATCTTCTGTGGTCGTTTGTAGCGATCCACGCCGTAGTTCATCAGGGCGTGGCAGGAGTCGAGGAGTTTTTCTACCTCATCCACGCCGTATTTCTCTTCGCACTCGCTGATGTAGTTTTTGGCAAAAAGCAGATAATCGATAATGGAGCCTGCATCCGTCCATGTCTGGAACAGGTAGTTGCCTTTGAAGAAAGAGTTGTGACCATAGCAGGCGTGCGCCATGACCAGTGCCTGCATTGTGATGGTGTTTTCTTCCATCAGATAGGCAATACATGGGTCGGAGTTAATCACGATTTCATACGCAAGGCCCATATGACCATGCTTGTAACCGCGCTCTGTTTCGATGAATTTCTTGCCAAAAGACCAATGGTTGTAGTTGATAGGCATGCCCACACTTGAGTAGGCATCCATCATTTGCTCGGCAGTGATGATTTCAATTTGGTTCACATAGGTGTCGAGGCGATAGTGTTCCGCCACACGTTTGATTTCCGTGTGGTAGTTCTCTAGCAGCTCAAACGTCCAGTCAGGACCATCACTGAGCGTCTTCTTTTTCTTTTTTGCTGCGACTGCCATCGCGTCCTCCTTGGATCTCAAACCCGGAAAGAGAGGTGAGGGGTTAGCTCACCTGTTTCTTAAACAACTCCCGGAAGACTGGGAAAATGTCGTCGGCAGAGCGAATGTTCTGCATAGCAAAGTTTTCGTAGCTCTCTGCCACTGATTCATACTCTCGCCACAGTGTCTGGTGTGCTCGACGGGTAATTTCAATGTAAGCGTAGTAACGTGTTACCGGCAGCAGTTGCCTTTCCAACAACTCGCGACAACCCGGTGAATCATCTGCCCAGTTATCGCCATCTGATGCTTGTGCGGCGTAGATATTCCACTCGTTGGAAGGGTAACGCTCTTTGACAATGTCATTCATCAGCCGCAGTGCACTGGACACTATGGTGCCACCCGTTTCCTGAGAGTAGAAAAACTCATGCTCGTCCACTTCCTTCGCCTGCGTGTGGTGGCGGATAAACACCACTTCCACGTTTTTGTAGGTTCGGGTCAGGAAGAGATAGAGCAAAATGTAGAACCGCTTGGCGATGTCTTTGGTGGCCTGATCCATCGAACCGGACACATCCATCAGACAGAACATGACTGCTTGACTACTCGGTTGTGGGCGCTTCTCGTAGTTCTTGTAACGTAGGTCGAAAGTGTCGATGAAAGGTACAGCGGCAATCTTGGCCTTGAGTTCATCAATTTCTTCCAGCAGACGTTTCTCTTCAAGCGGCTGCCCTGGTTCAGTGCTTTTCAGCGCTTCGAGTTCCGCTTCAAGCTCACGCAGTTTGCGGCGTTTGCCTGCTGACATAGCGGTTCGACGTGCCAGAGAGTTCTGAAGCGAACGTACAATCGCAATGTTGGCCGGCACACCGGTTGCTTTGAAACCGGAGCGGTGGGTTTTCCACTCTACCAGCTTGTTCATCTGGTTCTTTTTCAGGTTCGGCAGTTCCAGATCTTCGAACAGCAAATCCAGATACTCGTCTTTCGAAATCTGGAAAACGAAATCGTCCTGACCTTCGCCATCTGGGCTTGCCTGACCTTCTCCCGCGCCACCGCCTTGTCCACCGCCAGGTGGGCGTTCAATACGGTCGCCGGGGATAAATTGGTCGTTGCCAGGGTGGACAGCATCACGCTGTCCGCCTTTGCCTTGTCGGAATACTGGCTCTCGAATGTCCCGGGAAGGGATAGTGATGCTTTCACCACTATCCACATCAGTGATAGAACGTTTGTTTACAGCATCAGCAATAGACTCTTTAATCTGTCGCTTGTGACGTCGCAAGAAACGCTGACGGTTCACCGTGCTTTTGTTTTTCCCGTTGAGCCTTCGATCTATAAAATGCGCCATAAGCCCCCCGTAATTTCAATACATCCCTAGACAGTGTTACGAGGATTTACGCACACGCAAGTACCACTCAGACAGCAAGCGTACTTGTTTGCGGGTATATCCTTTCTCCATCATACGGGCGACGAAGTCGTCGTGTTTCTTCTGCTCTTCGGTCGACGTTTTCGCATTGAAGGAAATGACCGGGAGCAGCTCTTCGGTGTTCGAGAACATTTTCTTCTCGATAACAGTGCGAAGTTTTTCGTAGCTGGTCCAAACCGGGTTCTTACCTTCATTGTTAGCGCGTGCACGAAGGACAAAGTTCACGATTTCATTACGGAAGTCTTTAGGATTACTGATACCTGCAGGCTTCTCGATTTTCTCCAACTCGCTGTTGAGCGCAGAGCGGTCGAACAGTTGACCGGTATCTGGATCGCGGTATTCCTGATCCTGAATCCAGAAGTCTGCATAGGTCACGTAGCGGTCAAAGATGTTCTGGCCGTACTCAGAGTAAGACTCGAGATAAGCGGTCTGAATTTCCTTGCCGATAAACTCGACGTATTTCGGAATCAAGTAACCTTTCAGGTTTTCCAGGTACTTCTCAGCAATTTCTTGCGGGAACTGTTCTCGCTCAATTTGTTGCTCAAGCACGTAGAACAGGTGCACAGGGTTTGCCGCCACTTCAGAATGGTCGAAGTTAAATACGCGAGAGAGGATCTTGAACGCAAAGCGGGTAGAAAGACCGTTCATGCCTTCATCAACGCCAGCATAGTCACGGTACTCCTGATAAGACTTGGCTTTAGGATCCGTGTCTTTCAGCGTTTCACCGTCATAGACGCGCATTTTCGAGAAGATGCTGGAGTTTTCCGGCTCTTTCAGGCGCGACAGCACACTGAAACGGGCGAGAATATCGAGCGTGCTTGGCGAACAAGGTGCGTTAGCCAGCTCACTGCCTTCCAGCAGTTTGTCGTAGATTTTGATCTCTTCAGAAACACGAAGACAGTAAGGCACTTTGACGATGTATACACGGTCGAGGAATGCCTCGTTGTTTTTGTTGTTACGGAAGGTTTGCCATTCTGATTCGTTCGAGTGAGCGAGGATCATGCCATCGAACGGCAGGGCTGAAAGACCTTCAGTACCGTTGTAGTTACCTTCCTGCGTCGCTGTTAGCAATGGGTGAAGCACTTTGATGGGAGCTTTGAACATCTCAACGAATTCCATCAGACCCTGGTTTGCTTTACACAGCGCACCGGAGTAGCTGTAAGCATCTGGGTCATCTTGCGCAAAATGCTCAAGCTGACGGATATCGACTTTACCAACCAGCGAAGAGATGTCTTGGTTGTTTTCATCACCCGGCTCTGTTTTCGCAACAGCAACCTGGTCAAGAATGGATGGACGAACTTTGACAACCTTAAACTTAGTAATGTCGCCGCCGAATTCATGCAGACGCTTGGCAATCCAAGGTGACATGATGGTACGCAGGTAGCGTTGAGGAACGCCGTATTCGCTTTCCAGCAATGCGCCGTCTTCCGCGGCATCAAACAGGCAGAAAGGGTGGTCGTTGGTTGGGCTGCGTTCGCCGTTTGCAGTCAGCACGTAAACCGGCACTTTCTGCATCAGGCTTTTGAGTTTTTCAGCCAGTGAAGACTTACCACCGCCCACTGGGCCAAGTAAGTAGAGGATTTGTTTGCGTTCTTCCAAACCTTGAGCAGCATGCTTGAGGTAAGAAACGATTTGCTCGATGGCATCTTCCATGCCGTAAAAGTCTTCGAAAGTCTTGTAGCGCGAGATGACGCGGTTGGAGAATAAACGGCTCAAGCGAGGATCGAGCGCAGTGTCGATCATTTCAGGTTCGCCGATGGCCATTAACAGCCTCTCAGCCGCATTTGCATAAGCGCTGCGGTCTTCCCGGCAAAGGTCCAGAAATTCTTGAAGGCTCAGCTCTTCGTCTTTTGCTTCTTCGTAGCGTTGACGATAGTGGTCGAAAATACTCATGGTCCTGCCCCCTAAATCGTGCTGTTATCAATTAGAAAGGATATCGGCGCAGTTGCTTTCATATCCTCACTCTTTTAAGACTAGTCGCAACTGATCAATTTGCTTGGTTGAATTACTTGTTTTTTCGATATTTTTCCCTTTTGTGATAAGGCTTTGTATTCAGCCTTCCAGGATTGGGTTGTGTAAATATCGCTAGTTAACCGTATATACACAGGGAATTGTTCTACCGATCCATTCCCAATAGCGAATTCTCACCAGCGAGACGCCACTTTCTGGGTTTCCAACGTCCGTCACAGATAGACCTCCCCAAACGCTCACTTTGGCACCTCTTCTCGTGATGACGAACTTGCATTGCACGTGCCAAAAAATAAAAAAGCCGGAACCCCAAGGTTCCGGCTTCAATAAAACCGCTGTTAGTTAACGATTTATTTACAAATAACTTCGGTTGAGAGCGTGTGTTTGTCGCCAGGTTGGAGCGTCACACTTCTGTCGTAAACAGCAGATTCTGCACAAACCATGGTCAAAAATCCGTCATCATCCATGTCAGCCATGCCCTCGGCAAGCGCTTGCCATGGATTCCAGACGACCACACCGTTGTTACCCTGATTGTTGACCTCTATACGGCGCTGATTCGCTGCATCTTCAATTATCACGGTCTCTGCTGCTTGAGTGTAAATACGGTCTACTTCGCCTTCGAACGTCGCTTTGCCTGTACTTGGCTTACGCTCACCCGCTTCAATGTACTCGTTACCGAGCTCAGAAACAGTGGCTTGGTGAATGTCGTCAATGTTGAAGTAGGTGTGCAGCGCACCGCCGATTTGCATGGGGCTCGCGCCAGTATTGGTCGAGACTAAACTGACTTTGAGTGTGTCACTGACTTCCATCAGAAGTTCTGCATGGAAAGCATGAGGCCAAATAGCGCGGGTTTCGGGGGTGTCAGACAGCGTCAGGCTAACAATCACGCCTTCATCATTCTCGCGGTGCTCGTTGAGCGTCCATTCGCTGGTGCGTGCAAAACCGTGAGAAGGTTCTGCTGCTTTGCCGAACCAAGGCCAGCAAACAGGAATGCCGCCACGAATAGCTTTGTTACCGGTAAAGTCTGCTTTCCCACTCATCCAAATGGTTTCTTTTTTATCGGCCGGCGTGAAACTCAGCACGTGGCCGCCAAACAAGGAAATAGCAGCGGTGGCTTTCGGATGAATAACACGAACGACTTTTAAACCGTCCAGTTCGCAGACAGTGACATAGTCAGAGAGAACAGCAAGGGTAGGGAGCTGTTTTACGTCCATGAAGGTGCCTTTTGAAAATTTGCTACAAAAATTCAGGTACAAAAAAGGCGGCCATCAGCCGCCTTTTTGTCACTCATGCCTTAACGGCAATCCGGAATGATTACTTAGAGATGTGAGCAATCAGGTCCAGAACTTTGTTTGAGTAACCGATTTCGTTGTCGTACCAAGATACAACTTTAACGAATTTGTCAGTCAGAGCAACGCCAGCTTTTGCGTCGAATACTGAAGTTTGAACTTCACCGATGAAGTCTTGAGAAACAACTTCGTCTTCAGTGTAACCCAGAACGCCAGCCATCTCGCCTTCTGAAGCAGCTTTCATTGCCGCACAGATTTCTGCGTAAGAAGCAGCTTCTTTCAGGTTAACAGTCAGGTCAACAACAGAAACGTTTGCAGTTGGTACGCGGAAAGCCATACCAGTCAGTTTGCCGTTCAGTTCTGGAAGAACTACGCCAACTGCTTTAGCTGCACCAGTTGATGATGGGATGATGTTCTGAGAAGCACCACGACCGCCACGCCAGTCTTTCGCAGAAGGACCGTCAACAGTTTTCTGAGTTGCAGTAGTCGCGTGAACAGTAGTCATCAGGCCAGACTCGATGCCCCACTTGTCGTTCAGTACTTTCGCGATTGGCGCAAGACAGTTAGTAGTACAAGAAGCGTTAGAAACGATGTCTTGACCTGCGTAAGTCTCGTGGTTAACACCCATAACGAACATTGGAGTTGCATCTTTAGATGGACCAGTCAGAACAACTTTCTTCGCACCAGCAGTGATGTGCTGACGTGCAGTTTCGTCAGTCAGGAAGATACCAGTTGCTTCAGCAACAACGTCAACGCCTACTGCGTCCCACTGAAGTTCAGTTGGGTTACGCTCAGCTGTTACGCGAACAGTCTTACCGTTAACAACCAGGTTACCGTCTACAACTTCAACAGTACCGTTGAAACGACCGTGAGTTGAATCGTACTTCAGCATGTATGCCATGTAGTCAACGTCGATCAGGTCGTTGATTGCTACAACTTCGATGTCGTTACGCTCAACAGATGCACGGAAAACGAAACGGCCGATACGGCCAAAACCGTTAATACCTACTTTGATAGTCATTATGTTGCTCCACAACTTAATATCTAGTGAAAGGAAATTGGTAGTAAAATTACAGAATCGGTACCACCCATGCAAGCAAAAAACCCATCTAAATTGCTTAAAGTCAAAAATTAGTACGGATTATTTTTACATCGCCCAAACAATATTTGAATGTGCTACAAAATATTTGAAATTATTCCCGTAAAACACCCTAGCTTGATATTTGTACAACGCCATCTGTCATACTCTTTAAGGCGCATATCTGCTTCGCTAAACAAGTATGGTGACAATATGCCGTTCGGTAAGTGCGAAAACTGAGAATCGAAAACGAGTTTGTCGGCGCTGCGCGTAAGCCATTGTTGATGAGATAAAAGTCAGCAGACCGCTGAAGCTGTGACCTGACGGGCGAAGCTTATTATCCGGGGTGGTACTCAGAGTAATAAGCAGGTAAAAAATCTTTTGCCAAATTCCGGCTTGCCGGAAAGAGAAATTTCCCGCACAAGAGGAAGTCATGACATCAGATAATAAGTGGAAAGCGTCTCTGTCTGAAGAGGCATATAAGGTCTGTCGGTTGGGACATACAGAAGCGCCATATACTGGTGCTTTATTACACAATCATAAGAAAGGAACATATCACTGCGTCTGCTGTGATGCTCTTTTATTTGATTCGAGTACAAAATTTGACTCTGGATGCGGCTGGCCAAGCTTTGATTTAGCGGTAGAAGGTGCGGTTCGTTACCTTGAAGACCAAAGCCATGGAATGGTAAGAACCGAGATTCGTTGTGTTGCCTGTGACAGCCACCTGGGGCATGTGTTTGACGACGGCCCCACAGAAACAGGGCAACGCTACTGCGTGAATTCTGTGTCGATGACTTTTGCTGAGCAGAATGACGAAAGTAAAAGTTGAAATTCACTGAGTATCAGAAAACAAAAAGTGCGCTCTCGGCGCACTTTTCGGTTTTAAGAGGTGGCATTGATTAGGTCGGGTCACCCAATGTCGCAAGCTGCATCAGTAGTCCTTTTTCAAAATCCCCATCTTCGATTTCAGACGCAATATCTTTTGCAATGTCAGCAATAGTCGCACGTCTTGAATCTGCCATTGGGTATAGCAATTTAAGCTGTGCCTCTTTAGCGATTGGCAGCCCCAGTTCACCGCCTACGAGTGCCCAAAGGTAGGCTTCATCGAGCTTTCCAATAGAATGGTTGGCCGTTGCGAGAGATTTAACCACATCTGGAATCGCCTTTTCACGTGTTTCGCCAGCGCGGCCATCATAATAGGAGAGGGCTTTCAATAGCAGTTTGATAGTGTGTTCTTTGTCTTTATCGACGTAGTAAGTCGCCAGACCAAGCTGTAACTCTGGGGTGTTGAGGTATTCGGTTTCTTCCAACTTCAAGAATTGTTCGAGTGCTTCGTTGTCACCCTGTGTCCAACGGTAGTAAATAATGGAAGGCTGGTAAGAAGATTTAAGTTGCTGTTCAAGTTTGTCGATAGCGTCATAGGCGTGGAAGAGAGCTTCCGTGCGCAGTGTCTTTTTCGATTTCAGCGTGGTGGTTTCAATCTGTGCAGCCAACTCCATACACTTTGCGTACTTCTTGGTCAGTAGCAGTTCATCGAACTTATTCAGATCTGACTCTTTTTTCACCACGTCATAACGTTTCCAAATAAGGTCAGTTCGCTCATGGCGGCATTGGCCATCCTGGACGTTAAGCTTATTACAGATCTGAGGGTAGTTCTCGCAAAGCTGAGCGGTGCTGCGGTTGCTCTCAAAACAGCCCGCAAGCAAAAGTGGGGTGATAGTGGCAATCGCCAGCTTCATCGGATTATTCAACAAGCCTTTCTTCATCGTATTCGTGGCTCTTATCGTCTCTATTGATACACAAATGACTTATAACATAAACGCTACTTTTCAGTTTATGTTCATTTCACGACTTTTGCGTGAGTCCACAGAGATAAAAAAGACCAGCACGTCGGCTGGCCCTTTAATAAAGCTGACTGATATCAGACGATATCCGTACCAAGATAAGTGATGTTTTCAGCATCAGTCCAAATAGTCACTTGATCACCATCGCGGATATCGGTGAAGACATAAGCTTGTAAATCCGCGGCCTGGGCTGCTGTTATGCCCATTTTCTCTATCATCGCTGGCGTGATATCAGCATTAGATGTGTCTGAAGCTTCGTACTGCCAATGCACCCCAGTGAGATTCAGGGTGTCATCCCCTTCTCCCAGCCAAGCCACAAAACCCTGCCAATCGTCCCGATCGGTGGTGTCTGACTGCGCATCAGTCTCATGGATGTTAATGGTAACAGTTTGGTTGCCATTGCCACCAATAGCGGCTTCAACACCGGCGATGACGTTACCCGTCACACCGGGTGTGGTTTGGTAGGCAGCACCCGTAAAATCGGCATGCACTGAGCCTGAAATCTTCAAGACATCAAAGCCTGTTGCGGCATCATAGATGTGCTTGTTGACTTCTTTTCCGTTAGAAAGCGTGCGGATTTGTCCTTGGAAATCATTAACATCGAAAATTAGGGTGTCGGAATTGGTTCCGCCCATTAGAATATCTTCTCCGACGCCGCCATCAAGTAGGTTGTCGAAGCTGTTCCAACCGGAAAACAGATAGTCGTTGCCTTCACGGCCAAGTAGGGTGTTAGTGCCCAAGTTGCCGTAGAGGGTGTCATTACCGACGCCACCGTCTAGATAGTCATTCCCACCATTACCGCGCAGGAAGTCATCGCCTTCTTCGCCGTAGATGAGATCATTGCCGCCATTTCCTCGAAGGTCATCATTGCCTGTGGCACCATAGATTTCATCGTCACCGTTACCGCCAAAAATCTGGTCGTCACCGGTTCCGCCGTCGATGTAATCGGCACCTTCATCGGCACGAATAGTGTCGTTTCCTGCATCGCCCCAAATTTCGTCGTCACCACTGCCGCCGCGGATATAGTCGTCACCATTTTCACCAAAGACGAGGTCAGCACCTTCACCTGCCAGTAACTCGTCGTTACCCTGACCACCATACAGCGTGTCATCACCTGCACCGCCTTCCAGTTTGTCGGTGCCATTTTGTCCGCGTAACGTATCGTCACCGTTGCCACCGTGAAGATGGTCATCATTATTTCCACCCCAAAGGGTGTCGTTACCATCGCCACCGGAAAGTACGTCATTACCGTCAGCGCCAACGAGAAAATCATCGCCACCTTCGCCAAACAGGCGGTCATCACCTTCATAGCCATACAGACTGTCATTGCCATGCGTGCTGGTGTCGCTGCTGATTTCTTCAACTTCGATGGTGACGCTTGATGATGGGATATTGGTGTCTACGTCATTAAGGTCGAGTGGGCGCCATTCAAAATTTGTTAATTGACTGGCAGGCATGGTGAAGAAAACCAGCGCTGCGCCACCTGGTACGTTGATATCGAGCGCCGAGCCGCGCTCCGCCAAGCTGACATAATCTACAATGATGTCACGGCTAATGATGGTTCCGGATGCGTCCAAAATGGCGTAGCCCAAGCTTTTCTCTTCACCAGCGGGGAAGCTAAATTGTGACAAAGTCACGCTGATGAATGTCTCTTCTTGAATGGCATATGAACCATTAGCGTCTGGAGATAGGGTGGCGATATCTTCAGGCGATGAGTCGCCATAAGCCTTATCGTTACCCTCATAACCACGCAGGGTGTCGTTACCTAGTAGACCGTATATTTCGTCATCGTCGCTGGTGCCGATGAGATTGTCATTTGTATTTGTGCCAGAAATGGATGCCATGTGGCGTACCTTGCTCGAAATTAAGTATTTTCTTGCGACCACGGATACGGCTTCGTGTGTCGGTGTATTAAACGGGCGGGACAGATTTCACGACATGGTGCCTGGTTTTTTGTTCAATTGGTTTTAGTGAAACCAGTTTCTGTTGGCCGAGCGTCGTCACATAAAGTGGCAAAAGGTCTGCGATCTCTCAAGCTGCGAGGTGCGTATTCAGATTAAAATCAGTACTATTGCGGGCGTAGTAAAATAGGAATTCGCACTAAAGTGCTATAAAAAACTGAAAATCAGCATGGGAAATGACTGATTTCTTGGCTTGTTTGCCTTTTTAGTCAAGGTATCTCAGTGTGTTAGACACACGAGTATCTTTGGTCGAAAACCGACATTTTTACTCTCTGATTGTGTTGTGGCACCTTTGGGTGGCCAAGGAAGAAAGGAAGTATCATGGATATCGAGCAGTTGCTGTCCACCATCACCCCAGACGCTTATGAACGCTTGTTGTATGCGGTAGAAACCGGTAAATGGCCTGAAGGCACGACACTGACACCGGAGCAACGCGACAATGCTATCCAGGTTGTGATGCTCTATCAATCTCGCCACAACACGGAGCCGCAACATATGACGGTTGCGGCAGGTGGTGATATTACAATGAAGTCGAAAGCGCAGTTAAAACGAGAGTTTGCGCCGAATCAGGAAACGATTGTTCAGACCAAGCTGAGCGAAGAATAAAAAAGCGCCGACGTGAAGTCGGCGTTTTTCTTTAGGTTATTTGGAAGACCGAGAGCACCTCTTTAGAAGATGTCATTACCTGCCTGAGTGATGTTTTCTGCATCTGTCCAAAGGGTGATTTGCTCACCAGAGATGTCAGACGAGAACACATAAGCCTTAAGTGTCGAGGCTTGGTCTTCCGTTAATCCCATTTGCTGGATCATTGCCGGCGTGAGTTCTGCATTCGCTGTTGCATCTGCTTCATAAGTCCAGCGAGGGCCGGCAAAGTCAAAGGTATCGTCACCACCACCTAAATAAGCAACAAATCCATCCCAATCACCACGTTCTGTATCATCTGATTGCGCCAAGATTGAATGCTCTTTTATCGTCACCGTTTGATTGCCATCATCACCGACAATTGCCTCAACGCCTGCGATCACATTGCCGTTAACTGTGGTGTCAGATTGATAAGCCGCACCTGTGAAGTCAACATGCACATCGCCGGACACTTCCAAAACATCAAATCCCGTTGCTGCATTGTAGACTTGGTCATTTACAACGCGTCCTTTAGAGAGTGTTTTGGTTTCACCAGCAAAATCTTCAATGTCGAATACCAGAATGTCGGAGCCGATGCCTCCTGTGTAGGTATCTATGCCTTCCCCGCCATCCAGTCGGTTATTTGTACCGTTACCGGCGTAAAGCTCATCGTTACCCGCTCCACCAAGAAGGGTGTTGCTGCCTGCGTTGCCGAAAAGCTTGTCGTTACCCGCGCCGCCGTCAAGCGTATCGTTCCCTGCTTTGCCATAGAGCACGTCGTCGCCTTCACCACCGTTCACGGTGTCGTTGCCGTGACCACCTCGAATGTCATCGGCACCTTCATCGCCGTAAAGAGTGTCGTCACCCTTTCCGCCAAAGATTTTGTCATCACCTTCACCGCCGTGAACGATATCTGCATCATCCCCAGCATGGATCGTGTCGTTACCGGTTCCACCGTCAATCGTATCTTTATCGCTGACTTCTTTTTCTGCGGTGACTTCGACAGTAAATACCGTGTCGTTGAAATCTTTATCGCCCAGACCGCGTAGGTCTTCCCAAGCTGAAACATCGCCTGAGTTTCTCTCGTGATCCAGATCCCCAGTATTTTCAGTGGCCTGCGATACAAAAACATCGCTGGTTACTGAGCCTTGTGACACTGTTGGTGTGCCATCAAGAGTAAGGATGACTTCGCCTTTATCAAATCCTGCACGATCACCATCGGGGATCAGGAAAAGCCCCATTTTCTCGCCGCCTGTGGTGTCGATGTCGATCTTCAGCGAAGACACATGCTTAACGTTGTCGGCGACGATAACAGCACGAATAACGTTTCCGTTACTGTCGAGAATGTAGTAGCCCAAGCTGTTATTGTATGCCGCACTATGGCTGAAGCTGCTCAAATCCAAACGCGCCTTTTCAGTACCAGAAATATCAAACAGTGCATCAGAGCCACGGTCAATCTGAACCGTTTCTTTGCTGATTCGACCGCCAAAAATCAGATCATCACCCGCGCCACCATTGATGGTATCGTCGCCTTCATCACCGAAAATAGTGTCGTTGTCTGGGAGTTTGGAGCGAGGTTGGGTCACGTTGATTTGGAACGTGGTGTCATTGAAATCATTGTCACCTCCGCCCCAGAGATCTTCCCACTTGCTGGTAGAGCCGCTTTCACGCTCATGGTCGATACCATCTCCGTTCTCACTTTTCTGAGAAGTGAAGACTGCCGCTGAGCTTGAACCTTGGGTAACTGTCGCAGAGTTGGTTGAAAGGTCGAGATTCACTTCGCCTTTGTCAAAACCTTTGCGATCGCCATCAGGGATAAGGAAGAGTCCTAGTTTTGCTCCTCCCTCAGTCGCTATATCGTCAAGGTTAATGGCGCTGACATTTTTCACGTTGTCTGCAACGATGACAGCTTTCAGGACACTGCCATCTTCATCAAGAATGTAGTAGCCAAGACTGTTGTTATAGGCTGCGCTATGGGTGAAGTGTGAAAAATCGAGAGAGACAGCATCACCACCACTGATGTCAAAAGTACCATCAGCCGAGCGAGACAAAGAAATATCACTAGTAAAACCAGATGAACCGCCACCATTAAGGATATCGTTACCTGCACCACCTTTTATCATGTCGTTACCTTCGTAACCGAAGATGGTGTCATTACCACTTGTGCCATTTAATTTGTCATTCGCATAGGTGCCGGTAAACGTTGCCATCGTACTACTCCCTGATCTTAAGTCTTTGCTTATTTAGCGCTTTCTACTGAGGTGTAAATTTATTTAACAGTGTCAATACACTATTCAACTAAGCACTAATCACAAGACAGTCAGTAGGTTTTCAGTTGAATATCAGGGGTGGGAATGAGTTTTTTGGGTTTGAATGGCCAGAAAAGTATGAGGGATTGTTCAGTGGAAGTATGACCAAAAACAACAAAGGCCAGCGTATGCCGGCCTTCTACATTGTCTGTTTTTCTGAATATCAGAGCGACAATTCGCCGCGGAGGTCTTGTTGAAGTTGGGTGCGAATGGCATCCATTGGCAAGTCCTGACTCAGAAGAAAGTGCAGTTTCGCCAGTGCTGCTTCCGGGGTCATGTCATAACCGCTAAGAACGCCTGCTTCTGCCAGCGCACAACCTGTAGCGTAACCGCCCATATTGACTTTACCTGCCAGACACTGGGTCAGATTCAACACCACAACGCCGCGATCAGTCGCTTCGCGAAGCAGGCCTAGCAGCTCTTGATTCTGAGGTGCGTTGCCCACACCAAAGGTCAGCAGGATCATCGCATTCACTGGTTGTTTCAGCGCATTGCGGATCACTTCCGGCGAAATCCCCGGATACATCATGATAATGGCAACAGGCTGTTCGGTAATCGTGTGAACGTTGAAAGCACCTTCCGGCTTCTTATCGATTTCTGCACCGTGGAGCTGGATGTTAATACCCGCTTCCAACAGAGGCGGCAGATTTGGCGACGTAAAAGCATTGAAACCATCTGCATGGGATTTGGTGCTACGGTTACCGCGAAGAAGCTGGTTGTTGAAGAACAAGGTCACTTCATTGATAGGGTAATTCGCAGCGATATGCAGTGCGTTCAACAGATTCGCCTGACCGTCAGAACGCAGTTCTGCCAACGGGATTTGTGATCCTGTCACGATGACGGGTTTATCCAGGTTCTCCAGCATAAAGGAGAGCGCAGAGGCGGTGTATGCCATGGTGTCTGTACCATGGAGAATCACGAAGCCATCGTACTTATCGTAGTTCTCACGAATATCGTCAGCAATGCGTTGCCACTCTGCAGGGGTCATGTCGGCGGAGTCGATCAGCGGGCTGTATTCGTGAATAGTGAATTCAGGCATCTCAGGGCGATGGAATTCCGGCATTTGTTGGAGTTGTTGTTGCATGAAGCCAGACACAGGAATGTAGCCCTGCTCTGATTTCAGCATGCCGATTGTGCCGCCAGTGTAGGCGATATAAATGTGTTTTCTTTCCATCTTCACAACTTAAATGTAGCCGAGGTAGTGCGCGCATTATACGGAGTGGATGCACGAAAAAAACCCCCGGATTTCGCCGGGGGTTGTTGAGAGGTCTCAGTTTTCGTAATAACTACAATTCGGACAGAGCGCGTATTGTCCGTTTGGATCATTGAAGTTATTCAGGTTGTTTATTTCAGTAACTGCGTGGTTAGCAAACTGTTGAACTGCATCAGGCAGTTTGACGGCTTCGTTCAATCCGAGCGTTACCATCGCCTGGTTAATGAACTCATAGATGAATTGCTGTGCTGGGGTGAGCGGCTCTTCCATCCAGTTCAATGAATAATCGGTTACCTGAGCCAGTTCTGCTGCAACGGTAATGGCATCGTCAAAGTCGCCCATTTGGTCAACCAAGCCACGTTTCATCGCATCGTAACCCGTCCATACGCGGCCTTGCGCCACTTGATCGACATCTTGGAGTGATAGGTTACGTTGGCTGGCGACCAGGCCAATAAAGCGCTGGTAACCATTTTCAATCCCAAGCTGCATGATGTTGCTGATTTCTTCTGGCAACGCTCGTGTGACCCCGACACCCGCAAATGGTGTGGTGCCGATACCGTCGTTATAAACACCGTACTTCGCCAGCACATCTTCGAAGGTGGTCAGAATACCGAAGATACCGATAGACCCTGTGATGGTAGTTGGCTGCGCGAGTATGCGGTCCGCGCTTGAGGATATCCAATAACCGCCGGACGCTGCCACGCTAGACATGGATACGACGACGGGCTTGCCCGCTTGTTTCAGTGCATCCACTTCGTTGCGGATCACTTCCGATGCAAAGGCGCTGCCGCCTGGGCTGTCTACACGCAAAACCACCGCTTTAATTGAATCGTTCAGGCGTGCATCACGCAGTAGGCCAGCAGTGGTATCACCACCGATAGTGCCTTCTGATTCAAAGCCATCCACGATCGCACCGCTTGCAACGACCACGGCAATTTGGTCTGCCTTAGGCAATTCAAAGTTCAGCGGCGCGTAATCATAGAAGCTCACATAGTTGAAGCTGTCTTCCCCATCGCTGCCAAATACTTCTGCCAGACGGGTACGGATTTGTTGGCGGGTCATCAGTTCATCGACCAAGCCCATGTTGTAGGCTAGTTTCGCGAAATCACCGTTTGCTGCCTTGAGGTTAGCAATCAGGGTATCTGCATCTGGTGAGAGTGTTGAAACCTCGATATTACGGTTGGTGGCAATGTCATCGACAAAAGCGCCCCAAAGCTGATTCAGCCAAACAGAGTTTGCTTCGCGCGCTTCTTCAGACATTCCCGTACGGGTGTATGGTTCAACAAATGATTTGTAAGTCCCGACGCGGAAAACGTGTGTTGTGATATCGAGGTTTTCCAGCAGGTCTTTGAAGTAGAGGTTATAGGTGCCATAGCCACGCAACAGCACTGCGCCGTCCGGTGCCATGAAAATCTCGTCGGCATAGCTGGCGAGGTAATATTGGCTCTGGTTGTAGTGCCCACCAATAGCAACCACAGGTTTGCCTGTGGCTTTGAATTCATTAATTGCTTTAGCGATGTAGCGAAGCTTGGTCAGGCTGGTTTCCGACATGTCGGACAGGCTGAGTACCATGCCGTTGATTTTGTCGTCTTTTGCGCCAGCACGGATTTGCTCGACGATATCGTAAAGCACGTTTTCAAACTGCATTTGCTGACCGAAAAGATTGCGTGTCGCGAAATCATAAGGATCGACGCGGCGCTGCTTTTCAACGATTGGCCCTGAAATATCAACCAGAAGCGCTCGCTCTGGTTGCTCAACCGGTTTAGTCGGTGCGGCATGCTCCATCGTAAACAGAAAATAGATCCCCACCAACATGGCAATGAACAGAATATTCAGGATCAACTGACGGGTAAAACTGAGGGCCTTCCAAAACCACTTCAGTAAGGTGCCGATAAATTTAAAAAGCGTTTTCATTTGGTTATCCAGCTTCTTTTATTACTGGTAATCGTAACGAATCCTGTCCGATTAGAATAGAGGTGATTAATGTTGTAAAAATGTAAACAAACGTTTGAAACTTTTGTTTGAGTGGCTTATCTTGGTCTGACCAGAACTAATAATAACCATGGAAGCGCATCATGAATTCGCCTTACCCACACCTACTCGCGCCGTTGGATCTTGGCTTTACGCAGTTGAAAAACCGCTTACTGATGGGGTCTATGCATACTGGACTGGAAGAATCGAATGACGGGTTTAAGAAGCTCGCTGCTTTCTACGCCGAAAGGGCAAAAGGTGGTGTCGGCCTGATCGTGACAGGCGGCTTTTCTCCGAACTTCCGTGGTCGACTTCACCCCTTAAGTGCGCAATTCAGCAGCGGTCGAGCGGCCCGCGCGCACCGTACCATCACTGATGCAGTGCATGAAAATGGCGGTAAAATTGCGCTACAGCTTTTGCACGCAGGCCGTTATGCGATGCATCCTTTCGCACTGAGTGCGTCTGATATGCGATCGCCTATCTCTAAATTCGCGCCTTCTGCCATGAGCGAACGCCAAATCCTGAATACCATCAAAGACTTTGGTAAGAGTGCGGAACTTGCGCGTGAAGCGGGTTACGACGGCGTGGAAATCATGGGTTCAGAAGGTTATCTGATTAATCAGTTCATCTGTGCGCGTTCCAATACCCGTTATGATCGCTGGGGCGGTAGCTACGAAAACCGTACTCGTTTGGCGTTGGAAATTGTTAAATCAGTGCGCGAACGTGCGGGTCAAGATTTCATCATCATTTTTCGACTGTCGATGCTGGATCTGGTGGAGCAGGGCAGCACGCATGATGAAGTGGTCGAACTTGCGAAAGCACTGGAACAAGCCGGTGTGACCATCATCAATACTGGTATTGGCTGGCATGAAGCCCGTATTCCGACCATCGCCACTCAGGTTCCGCGCGCAGCATTCGCGTGGGTTACCGAGCGTCTAAAAGGTGAGGTCAATGTGCCTTTGGTCACCTGTAACCGCATTAATACTCCGGAAATCGCCGAGGAGATCCTGTCATCGGGACAAGCCGATATGGTTTCCATGGCGCGTCCATTTCTGGCGGATGCCGAATTTGTGGCGAAGGCCGAGCAAGACCGCTCAGACGACATCAACACCTGTATTGCCTGTAATCAGGCCTGTCTTGACCATGTGTTCAAAGGGAAACGCGCAAGCTGTTTGGTGAACCCGCAGGCGTGTTACGAAACAGAATTGGTCGTCACACCTGCTTCCAACAAACGCCGTGTTGCGGTTATCGGTGGTGGTATGGCAGGCATGTCTTTTGCGACGACAGCTGCAGAGCGTGGTTTTGATGTGGTGCTGTTTGAGAAGCGCGATACCCTTGGTGGCCAGTTCAATCTCGCCATGCAAATTCCCGGTAAGGAAGAATTCAAAGAATCTATCCGTTACTTCACCCGTAAGGTGGAGCAATCCGGCATTGAAGTCCGTCTGAACACGGAAGTTGATGCGGATACCCTGAAAGAGTTTGATGAAGTGGTGGTAGCAACGGGAGTAAAACCTCGTATCCCATCCATTCCGGGTATCGACCATCCAAAAGCCATTGATTACCAAACGTTCATCCGCGAGCAACCTGAGCTTGGCGGTCGCGTGGCCATTATTGGTGCTGGTGGCATCGGCATTGATGTCGCAACCATGATTACCGAGCCAGAAAATCACACGCTGGATGACTGGCTGAAAGACTGGGGTATCGACAAAACTATCTCGTATGAAGGCGGCTTACACCCTCAGCCTCACTATGTCGCACAGCGTCAGGTATGGTTACTGCAACGTAAAGCAGGTCGAGTAGGCAAAGGACCGGGTAAAACAACGGGCTGGATCCATAAGAAAACGCTGGAAAAACGAGGTGTAGAGCTCCTTGGTGGTGTGGCATACGAGAAGATCGATGACGCAGGTTTGCATATCACCCTTGAAGGTCAGCACCACATTCTGCCAGCAGATCATGTGATCGTTTGTGCCGGTCAGGAATCAGTGAATGGTTTGGTATCTACACTCGAAGCGCAAGGCATCAAAGCCCATGTGATTGGCGGTGCTGAGCATGCCGGCGAGTTGGATGCTAAACGCGCGATTCGCCAAGGGGTGAAGTTAGCCATATCACTTTAAGCCAGTAGTTTGAAAAACCACAAAACCCGAGTGGAGTCGCCTCTCGGGTTTTGTGTTATTTTGGAAAAGTGATTTTTAATTCTTTTCGGGACGATATATGGACGCGATAACTCTTCTTACCCAGCGCCGCTCAATTCCTCGTTTACTGGCTCCGGCTCCGACTGGTGAAGCATTGGACAACATGCTGGCAGCCGGCCTCAGGGCACCGGATCATGGCGCGTTGACGCCTTGGGAGTTTGTCGTCGCGACAGGGGAAGGACTGGATAAGCTTTCTGCCATTTTGAAAAGCGCGGCAGAAGCCGACAACGAAGAAGACGCGGTGGTTGAGAAAGCAACCAAGTCACCTTATCGCGCGCCTATGGTAATCACTGTGATTGCCCGCACCAAGCAACATGACAAAGTACCTGTGATTGAGCAGCACATCTCTGCAGGCTGCGCGGCACAGGCAATGCAGATGGCAGCAGTTGCGCAAGGTTTTCAGGGCTTCTGGCGTACCGGGAAATGGGCTTATCACCCTGTTGTTCGTGAAGCGTTTAACGTGTCAGGTGACGACGAGATCGTAGGGTTCCTCTACGTAGGCACACCGGATTGCACACCGGCTGGCGTGCCAAAGCGTGATACTGCAAAGTACGTGACGTACCTGTAATCCTGCCCTCGTTCCATTCAACAATTAACTGGATGTATATCCAGTTAATTGTTGTTAACTTCCCTGAATTTAGATAAATTGTGGGTTCATCGTCCGAGACTTCCAACGATATGACCAGACTCTTTATCGCCGAAAAACCCAGCCTAGGCCGCGCGATTGTCGCAGCACTTCCCAAGCCCCACAAAAATCATGAAGGCTATGTTGTTGCCGGAAATGGCGACACGGTGACATGGTGTATCGGTCATTTGCTCGAGCAGGCAGAGCCTGAGGCTTATGACGAAAAATATAAAACCTGGCGACTCGACGATCTTCCTATTCTTCCGCAGCAATGGATTTTAAAACCACGTAAATCTGCCGCCAAACAATTAGGCGTGGTGAAAAAACTGCTCAAGCAGTTTGATGAAATCGTGCATGCTGGCGACCCGGATCGTGAAGGTCAACTGCTGGTGGATGAAGTGTTCAGCCATGCCAAGCTTTCTGAAGCCAAGAAAAAACGAATCCAGCGTCTGTTGATTAATGACCTGAACACCTCGGCGGTGAAAAAGGCGTTGTCAGCACTGCGCAGCAACATGGACTTTGTGCCGCTTTCAGTGTCAGCACTGGCGCGCTCAAGAGCGGATTGGCTCTACGGCATGAACATGTCCCGGGCTTATACTTTGCTTGGAAAGCAGGCGGGGTATCAGGGTGTGCTTTCCGTCGGTCGCGTGCAAACACCGGTGTTGGGGCTGGTAGTTCGTCGTGACCGCGAAATTGAAGCCTTTATCCCCAAGCCTTTCTTTCAATTGGACGCAGTTATTCCTTACCAAGGTAGCGATATTCTTGCCCGTTGGCAGCCGAGTGAAGCCTGCCAGCCATGGCAGGATGAAGAAGGGCGGGTATTGGCGAGGAATCTGGTCGAAAACGTCGCGCGTCGTATTGAAGGCCAGCCTGCAACGGTGACTAAATCAGAGCGCAAGACTTCCAAGCAATCGCCGCCGCTACCTTATAGCCTGTCTGCATTGCAGATTGATGCGGCCAAGCGTTTTAATATGAGCGTCGCCGATGTACTGGCCTGTTGTCAGGCCTTGTACGAGAAGCATAAGGTGATCACTTATCCGCGCTCAGATTGCCGCTATCTCCCTAAAGGCCATTTCAAAGAAGCACAAAGCGTCTCCACCGCGATTGCGAAAACGACTGATGCGTTATCTACCGCGGTCAGCAATGCCAATTTTTCCCTTAAATCGAAGGCTTGGAATGACAGCAAAGTGGATGCTCACCACGCGATTATTCCTACGTCGAAAAGCAGCAGTGCATTGAGTGGACGTGAGCGGAATGTTTATGAGCTGATTGCCCGCCAATACCTGATGCAGTTTTATCCTGCCGCGGAGTATGCAGAAGCCAAACTGGACTTTGAGATTGCGGGTGGTCTTTTCATCGCAAAAGGGAAAAAGCTAATGTCTCCGGGTTGGCGAGCGCTGTTGTCCCGAGATAAGTCAGCGCAAAATGAAGACATCGAAAGCCTGGTACCACCGCTGGATAAAGGCACTGTATTGACCTGTGCGCGCGGCAACATCAAAGATTGCATGACTGAGCCTCCGCGTTATTTCACAGAAGCGACGTTGCTGCAGGCGATGACAGGGATTGCCCGATTTGTAAAAGACCCATCGCTCAAGAAAATCCTGCGCGATACGGACGGATTGGGAACAGAAGCAACTCGTGCTGGGATTCTAGATTTGCTGTTCAAACGCAGTCTGCTGTCTCGGGAAGGAAAGCAGATCCGCTCTACTGCTTCTGGCAAAGGCTTGATTGATGCGTTGCCAGAGAAAGCAGCCTATCCGGATATGACGGCTCAATGGGAGCGTCAGCTGCATGATATGGCAGAGAAGAAAGGTGCCTACCAGCCCTTTATGACGGCGTTGGAATCAGAGTTGAATGTGTTGATGCAAACCGTCAGACAAGGAAACGTGCCGGATAGCCTTCGCTCGCTACCAGCTCAACCTAATCGATTCAAGAAGGGAAAGGGAAGGGCGCCAGCTAAAAAACGCCGTTATAAGACAAAGGCCTGATTCTTACCTGCGTTCTTCGCCTCATAGAGTGCGACATCGGCGTCAATGAAAAGCTGTTGCTGATTATTGGGCTTTTCTGGGATGGTGGTTTTTCCCCCCGCACTGATGGTCACGATCGGCGCAACGGGTGAATCACCGTGCGGGATCTCCAGTTTGCGCACGGCTTCCAGTGCGCGATTAGCGACAGAGATTGCATTCTCTCGGTTACTGCCCGGTAACAGGAATACGAACTCTTCTCCACCGAATCGTGCCAACAGCGCACCTGCGCGTCTCTCGACCTGACTGAGCGCTTCAGCCACTCTGGTCAAACACTGATCGCCCAATGCATGGCCGTATTTGTCGTTGTATTGCTTAAAGTGGTCGATATCGACAATCAAAATGGTCAATGGGGTTTGGTAGCGAAGGGCGCGACGCCATTCCTCTTCCAGTCGCTCATCCAGCATCCGGCGATTTGGTACCTGTGTCAGACTGTCTTCTCGAGAGATCTGATTCAAGCGCTTATTGGCTTCTTCCAGCTGCGCTGTGCGCTCTGCCACGCGGTGTTCCAGTGACAGATTGAGGGCTTTCAGATCATCTTGTGCACGACGTTGGATAAGGTGCTGTGACATAGTGACCCCAAGGAGCTTCAGAAGCTCGCTGTGGTAACTTTTCAGTGGCGTTCCAGAGATTAGGTTGTCACAGGCAATCCAACCAATTGGATCGTCACCATCCCATAGCGAAATGGTGGCATTCCAACCCGTCCCAACGACTTTGTTGTCATGATAGAGCTCACAGCCTTCATTGATGGTGATATGGCGCTTCTTATCAAGTGTGGTTTTGGCGTGGTAGTGCTCATGAATCGCCGTGCAATACCATTGCTCATTGGTCACGGTTCCGTTGATATCTGTTCCATAGGTCCCGCGCAACAAACCGGTATGGCTATTGAGAAGGAAAATAGCCATGCGGTCAAAATCGAGAGCATGAATACACTCATAAACCGCAGTATGAAGCATGTTATCCAGAGAATGGGCGTGCCAGAGTCGTAACGAGATTTTATGTAGGATATGGAGTTGTTCTAAAAGTCCCTTTTGTGAGCAGACTTCTTGCACCAGTTTCTTTTCGGTTTTTTTATGATTGGCTTTTTCAAAAGCTAGGAACTGGTGTTGCAGGTGACTGTCGAGTACACCTGAAAGCATCAATGCCAATAGCGTTTTAGCTTTAGCATCAATGTGAATTTCTTTTTTGGTTGAAAGCAGTAAACCAGCGGATTGTATGCCACGAATATTGAGTGGGAGCTCATAGTGATAGTGCCCCTGTTGCTGCAGAGGCGCATCAGTGTCTAATAGTTTGGAGAGTAGGGACTGATCTTCTTCGCCTAAAGCCATGGCAGGTGAAGAAACTTGATGGTGACCATCGCGAATATCTGCGATCTGGCTCCAGCTTGCGTTTTCAGTCTCTTTGAGAAGAACTTGGCAGCGGACATCGTCAGCAAGGAGGCATAAAGTCTGGCCTAGGGCTGCACAGAATGCATCCAGATTTTCTTGCGGACGAATCGCTTCGCCTGCTTTCAGGCAGAATGCGTAATCCAAAGCAATCATGCCCATGACTCCCTTATGACTGGCTACTGACGAAAAATGTGATTTTAGTTCTAATCTTTAGATGGCCAGTATGACAGTAATCGCCATTAGCAATGTCTAAATTTCCCTCATCTTCGACAGACTTCACAAGGGAGTTTAAGGGTCTGTGATGCCCGTAATGTGTTTGTTCTCTATATGGTTATTTGTTTGATATGGCGGTAAAAACTCTTGGTTTTTGTTAGCTCGAGTACGCAAAAATAACGCCAGCAAGTGTCATCAAAAACAGGAACCACTTGAGGAGTTTAGGGTCTGCTTTAATGGCAAACTTCACGGCTAACCAAGCACCAAACATGGATCCCAACGCAAGCAGCAAGCCGGGTAACCAAAGAATTAAATCCTGCCAGATGAAGATAGCGAGCGAGACGGAAGTAAACGCTAACGTACAGACGAGCTTTAAGGCGTTACCGCGCACGAGATCATAGCGAAGCGTCCCACACAGCGCAGCAATCAGCACAAAACCGACACCCGCCTGAACAAATCCACCATAGAAACCCGCAATGGCAAGTCCAACCCAGGCTGCTGGTGTATCCTTCACCTTACGTGCAAGCTCTCCTTCATCGGGCATGACTGCCTGAGGTTTTACCAGCATGATAAATGCCATTAAGAGCATGGTACCGAGCAGGAGTGGTTTGATGATTGAAGAGGGCAGCCAGGCCGCTGCTCCAGCACCCACTGCACCACCAATCAGAGTTGGGATAAGAATAGGTAGCAGGTCATGGCTATCCAGACGCTTATGATGGCGAAATCCTGCAACGCCGGAAACACTCTGCATAAAAACGCCGACACGGTTGGTGGCGTTGGCCACTTCCGCTGGCATGCCCAGCACAATTAACGCAGGAATGGTGAGGTTTGAGCCACCGCCAGCCAGTGTATTGATAATGCCTGCAACAAAGCCAAGCACAACCAGCAAAGCGCCAAACTCGATAGAGACGTCCATTTCGCTATCCAGATAATTTCAATAGGGAAATGAATACTAACCAAGAACATGGCTACGAAAAAGCCCGCAGCTAAAAAGCTGCGGGCTCATATAGATAGATGGTCGGTCTGAGAGGATTTGAACCTCCGACCCCTGACACCCCATGACAGTGCGCTACCAAGCTGCGCTACAGACCGACACTATGGATTCATGGTACGAACACAGTATTTAGCTGTCAATCGCCTTTCTTTATTAAATCCGCGAATTTCAATCGTTTGGCTAAAAAGAAACCAGCTTATCGCTGGCTGCTCTGTTAGTTTTCTTCGGGATGATAGAAGCGCTTCAACTCGTGCATCACCTGCATCAGTACAGAAAGCTGAGGTTTGCCTTCCGGTTGCAGCTTGTAGTTGCTGTCATACACGCGATAGTTTCCGAACTTGTCCACCACCGTGGTTTTGTCAGGCTGAACCACGACGATGTCACGACTGTCACCAGCGATGACCCATTTTCTTGGCTTATCGGAAAGCTCGAATAGGTTCATGCCACTGGTATAGTTGGTCGAAGGGCTGTCAACCGCCAGCATGGACTCCATCAATGTTGGAACGATATCCAAATGCGAGCTGTAAACATCGACTTGGCGGGGTTCCTGATTTGGCCAGTGCATGACCAGAGGAACCTGCAGCTGATACTTACTGTAGTTGGTGTTTGCGCCCCAGCTGTTGGATCCGGTTTCGTTAAATTCAGTGCCGTGGTTAGATGTAATGATCACCACGGTGTTATCGAGCTGGCCGTTTGCTTCTAAAGTGTCGAGCATTTCACCCAACAAGGTATCCACGTAATAAGCGGCATTGTTATAGCTGTTTTTCAGCACCAGCGAGGTTTGTTCGCCTACGCTTGCCATATCGTTGTCGAGTGATGGCTGGAACGGACGCTCATAGTCACCACCTTGTTCGTAATCAGTGACACTTTTGAGTTCCAGATAAGCGAACCAAGGTTGTTTCACATCACCGGCTTTGATCCACTCGTCGAGATTGTCTGCGGCAATATGGTCAGCCACCCAGGTTTCCGACGCTTTGACATTTGACGCTTGCTCAAGGTGCTTACCAAAAATGCTCTGATAATAGATCGGGTTGTCGAAGTTATCAGCGCTGAAAAGACCGAAACGGTAGTTGCGCTTATCCATCGTATCAATCAGCAATGGACTTAAACCTTCCGTTCGCGCGCTTTGTGCATAGCTGCCAGGCAAGCCGTAAAACAGGCCAAAAATTCCTGCCATCGCATCATTGCTGGAACTGTAGTGATGGGTATATTTCAGATTGCTGTTAGCAAACTGATTCAGGTTTGGCATCACAACCGGGTCAAGCATGTCTGCTCGCAAGCTTTCCACCATCACCACAAGCAGGTTAGGGCTAAAGCTTTGTGCGTTGGCGGAAAACGAAAGTTTTTCCAACGGATAGCGAATCACTTCGCTTTCCTGATCGCCAATGGCATCTTTGCGGCGTTGATATTCTTGACGGTCAAGCAGCCCGTATTTCTCCATGAAGGTTTTCGCCGTCATTGGATAGGAAACCGGGAAATTGGAGCGTTGCGCAGTCACTGGGCTGTAAATGAAAGCATCTGCCCAGATATGGATGAGGTGACTGCCGATAAAGCAGATCGCGAACACGCTGGCGATAGGCACACCGACGCGTTTGCGGGAAAGTTTACGGAGTTTTCGCCAGACCCATTCCGAAATAATGAGTTCCAGCAGGAAGATAGCGGGCACGACCACAAACAGGTATTGCCAGTGGGCGTTCATGTCCGTTTTTTCGCCGCTGAGCAATAACTCCCACACCAACGGATTCAGGTGAAGGTGCATTGTCTCATAGGCGTAGATGTCCAACAGCAGGATGGTCATACCTGCCGTGGCAACCAGAACAGCAAATAGCCTCATCAACCGCTGGGAAGGGATAATGAAGCTAGCTGGGAAGATAACCAGTATGTAGAGGGCGAAAACCAGAAAACCGAAGTGACCGATCCATGTCAGCAATTGATAGGTTTGACCTAGCAAAGTCTCTGGCCAGCCTGACTGAGCGATGTAGCGAGTGCCCAGCAACATGGCTGCGATAATGTTGAAAAAGCTGAACCAGTGCCCCCAGCTCACGAGCTGGGAGACTTTATCCCTGTAGGTGTTTCCGCTGTCTACCATATATGGTTAATTCTTCTCTTTATTCTACTGCACGTCATTTTCGACGCGGCTTATTACTCTGTATCGATTGAAGACAGCAGAGCTTGAGCAAATTTTTCAGCGATCAGTTGACGCTGAGCCACTGGCAAGTTGTTGTTAATGATGTTGGTAGCAATATTACCAACAACCATCAGCGACAGATCAGTAGATACTTTGTGCTTTTCAAGAACATTGACCACATCGTTCAGGATCTGTTCAACGTTTTTATCTTGATATTTAGAAGTAACAGGCATAGAAACTCTTGTCTTGTGTCAGGAGAAGCCGCGTATAATACCCCACACTCTAGTCCGACGAAAAATGTTTTCAATTATGAGCCTCACGCTTTCAAACGTTATTCTTCATCAAATCAAAAAAGAGGGTGAAGACACGCTGGTTGTTCAACTGAGAGATCAACTGTTAACTCATTCACCTTCCACGGAAAATCTAATCAGCGAAATCCATCGCGTGTACAACGCGAAGGCAGGAAAAGGTTTCGGTCAGTTTGCTGAAGAAAGTGAGTTTTGTGGCTGGTTGAAGGCCAGTCGCAAGCAAGAAATGGACTTTCTGACATTTTCTTCCCAGTCTGCCGAGCGTCTGAAAACCGAATTGTCGAAGTATCCTTTTGCCGAAGAAGGGGTTCTGGTGATCGCTGAGTACCGCTCTCTGGCGACAGAATATCTCTTTATCGGATTGTTAGAATCAAAATCCAGTATGAAAGTCACTGATGATTTGGAAATCAGCAGCACAGATTATCTGGATGTCGCCAAGATGGATATCGCCGCACGTATTGACCTCTCTACCTGGGAGAGTGACGCAGAATCTAATCGCTACCTGACCTATGTAAAAGGACGAGTTGGCCGCAAGGTTGCCGACTTTTTCCTTGATTTTATGCAGGCCGAAGTCGGCATGGATACCAAGCAGCAAAATCTGGTACTGATGCAGGCGGTGGAAGATTACTGTGCGGATTCTCGTCTGGATAAAGAAGAGAAGCAGCAATATCGTAAGCAAGTTTATGACTACTGTAACGGCCAGCTGCAATCTGGTGACGAAGTGGTTGTGAAAGAGTTGGCGGGTGAACTGCCACAAAACGATCAAGGCGTGGACTTCTACCAGTTTGCCTCCGAACAAGGCTATGAACTGGAAGAGAGTTTTCCAGCAGACCGTACGTCGATGCGTAAACTGACCAAGTTTGTGGGCGGCGGCGGCGGCTTGTCGATCAACTTTGACAGCATGCTTTTAGGCGAGCGTGTTTTCTACGATCAAGAAACCGACACGCTGACGATCAAAGGAACGCCACCGAATCTGCGTGACCAGTTAACCCGCCGACTGAACGTCGACGAATAAGCCAGATGAGCGTCATGGTGCAATGGAATTTGCGCCATGGCGTTTTTGGCACTGCAAGTTTGCAAGTCTTTGTTTGCAAACCAAGACAAATTGCCTAACTTATAAGAAACTGCAGTAAATACTTAAAATGACATGACTTTCGTTCCTGCTGTTGGGAAACGCATTGCAAGACAAAGGATTGATTGTGACATCACTGCCCGAAAGACTTCTGCAAACTAAATCTTCTCTATTTTCAGGCAACCTTTTCGCTGGTCATAAATGGCTGTCGATCCTACTTTGGATTGGTTTCGGAGTGTCATTGGCCTATGCCTTGATCTCTTATTCAGACATGAACCACACCCGGGACCACGCAGGACATGTGGTTAAGCTTAATAATGCGGCCCAGCAACTGAGACAAACCGTTTCTGCCTCAATGATCAACCAAAGCGATGAGTTGGTTCAGTTGGAAAAAGAGGTTCAGCACTTTCGTTATCTGTTGCTTCGTACTAAATCCCACACCATTGAAGACAGCTGGGAAGATATTCAAAACACCTTGCTTGAAGCCGATGCGTTTGTTGAAGACGTCGATAACCTGCTCGCCTCGATTTACTCGATTTCTTCTGTCACCAAACAACTCAAACAACTTCACGATGGAACCAGAACGCCAGAGTTAAAGCGCCTTCTCCAAAGGATCAGTAGCTACTTATTGTTTGAACTCCATGGCCTGAATGATTCACTGGAGCGCAATAGAATCGCCCGTTTCAATGGGTACATCAGACAGTTGGAGTCAGAGTTTTCGAAAATGCCCGAAGGGATGACGCGTAGCGAACTATTCACGCTGTACACGGGTCTCGAGCGACTGAACCGTCAGCTAGAGAGTGTGGATGCGGTGATCAATCACAAGTTTGTGCGCTCCATTACCCAGCTGCAAAGTTACTGGACGACCCGCACGCTCTTGCTTCTGGACAAAACAATGACGGCGATGTTCGTTGGATTTGGTTTTCTCGTCGGACTCATTTTGCTCAGTGCCCGGAAAGAAGAGAGCAGCGTCGCGAATGGAGCGGTGAATCCTTCTAAATCCAAAAAAGTGAAAGCCGACAAAAAACCATCTGAAGGGGCGGGCTTGTTCACCTTTGTTGAACCCGATGAGCCACTTTTCGAACCTGCGGTGTTGAAAGAACAACTGGATGAAGACGAAGACGCTATTGAAGCCGTACTCACCATGTTTGTTGCCGAGCACCAAAACGACGGAAAAACCTTACGCAAGCACTTTGAAGCCAAAGAACTGGCCCGGGCCCGCACTCTTATTCATAACGTGAAAGGGGTGTCAGGCAATATTGGTGCGCTAGCGCTGCAGGCATTCTGTTCTCATGCTGATTCCCGTCTGCGCAAGGGCGAGTGGATTGATGAGAACGAAGTGAAGCATTTTGAAAAGCTCCTGAGTATCACCATTCAATCGGTTCTCAAAGAGATGGAAAACGCTCACCGAACCACGGCATCTTGAGGAAGCAGCGTGTTTACAAAGGACGTACCCTGGTACAAAACTATGAGCTTCAAAGCCCTGGGCATTTTGGGCATGATGCTGACCGTCGTGGTCATTACCATCGTATATGTGCTCGATACCACAGGTAACAGCATGGTGCGTGACAGTGCTAACCAGCGTGTAGAGGCGCAGGTTGAAACCGTCGCGCAAAGTCTGGGGCAACTTTCAAACAGCGTCGGCACTGTCGCCCTCTCTCTGGCAAATACGCTCTCGTTGCAAGATTCAGATACCGTCATCGAGCAGAAGCTCGCCAATATGTTCAGAAACCCACACATCCGCGATATGGTCGCCAGTGGCGGCTTTTGGCCTGAACCTTATCTCTATGATCCCGACAAGGTGAAATCGTCAGTGTTCATCGTGATCGATGATGATGGTTCTTTCCGCCGAATCAACGACTACAACGAAGAAGACGCGACGCCTTACCAACTCTCGGAATGGTACGCGCCAGCGAGATACGCCAAAGAAAAGGCGTATTGGTCAAGAGCGTATATCGATCCCTACACCAATGAGCCCATGGTGACCTGTACGGTACCGATTTTTAGCCAAAATTTGTTCGTTGGTGTTGTGACGATTGATGTCAGATTGGAGCGACTGCAAGCATTTCTTACCCGAAGTGGCGAGAAACTCGGGGGTTATATGCTGATGTTTGACCGTGGTGGTGCCATGATGTCATTCCCGGATGCAAAGTACTCGCATGACCCGTCGCTGACACCTTTACCCAGTGTGAAAGAGATTGCCAGCCATGAACCCGATTTTGCGGAACTGGCTTTGGTGATTAGTCAGGCAACACAAGGTGAGCGTTTACTTCGCCAAAGCAATCCAAATGTTATGGATTTGGCCAAAGCGATTGTTGCCTCATCACCGGAAGTTGATTTGGGTTACGCAGTCTCTGTCGCTTCAGACCTGATGCCGGATCTTTCTCTGTTCAGCAGCACTGAGCGCTTATTCATCCACTATCTTGAGACTGACCCGATTCTGGATGAGACAACGTTAGTATTTGGCCGGACCTTGCCTGATACCAACTGGACCTTGGTCGGTGCATTACCGGAACGGCTGCTGCTGGTGGAAGCCACTCAACTGAAAAACGACCTTTTCTTCGCGATGGCGTTGGTGTCTATTTTGTTGGTGTGTATCACCTATGTCGCGATTCACCTGCAGATTGTTCGCCCGATGGCGAAAGTCAGGAATGCGCTGGTTCAGCAAAAAGGCGATGCACCATTTGCTCCGATTGATTATCCAGAAAAAGACGAGCTCGGTATGTTGGTCTCTGAGTTTAATCAGCTGAGCTCAAATCTGGTGGAAACCCGTGAGCGTGCAATTGAAGCCGCTCGGACGAAACAGCTTTTCCTTGCCAATATCAGCCATGAAATCCGAACGCCAATGAACGGGATATTGGGTGCTGCTTCTTTGATGCAGGATGAACCTATGTCTGGCAAGCAGGCTGAATACTTGTCAGTGATCGCTCACTCTTCCCGTGGCTTGATGTCTTTGATCAACAATATTCTTGATTTCAGCAAGATGGAATCCAATCACCTGAAACTGGAAGAAGCGCCGTTCGACTTGGAAAAACTCGGGCGATACGTGCGAGATCTCATGCTGCCAACCATTAAGAATAAACCGCAGTTAGCGTTTGAATTCAGCTATCAGGAAGCTTGCCCAAGACGGTTTGTGGGTGATGCCCACCGTATTGAGCAGGTGATGTTGAATTTGGTTTCCAATGCGTTGAAGTTTACCGAAAACGGGCTCGTCCGCCTTAGTGTATCGATGAACACAGAGAAGGGTGGCTACACAGGCGTATACGTCAGGGTTAAAGACACTGGTGTCGGTATCCCAGCAGAAAAACACAAAGTTATCTTTGATGAATTCCAACAGGCCGATACCTCGACGACCAGAAAGTTTGGTGGCTCGGGATTGGGGCTGGCTATCACCAAACAGTTGATAGATTTGATGGGCGGTTCTATTTCTGTCTTCAGTGAGCCAGGACATGGCGCGGAGTTTGAAGTCTTCCTTCCCCTTCAAATTGAAAAAGATGGCAGTGATGTGAAGGGAAGGGAGCTTCTCAGACAAAACAATGGTGCATTTAGAGGCAAGCATTGCCTATTGGTGGAAGACAATGCCATCAATTTGATGATTGCGGAGAAGATGCTGGCAAAGTTTGGTTTCACTGTGGATAAGGCAACAGACGGCATTTCCGCGGTCGATAAAGCCACGATTCGGGGCTACGACATCATCTTTATGGATATTCAGATGCCGATGATGGATGGGCTTGAAGCCACACGTCAGATTCGAGGGTCCAACAACTTCAACCAGCAGACCCCAATTGTTGCGATGACAGCGAATGTGTTGAAAGACGATATCTGGCGCTGTATCAGCAATGGCATGCAAGGCCACATTGGTAAACCATTGCGAGAAAACGATATTTACACTGCATGTGTGAAGGCGTTGTCTGCAGAAATCGAAGCGTGAGTGTTTGATCCAAACGTGCTGAAACTGGATATCGGCGATTTGTTTGAATGAAAATGTAACAGCGGTTGGTTCTTCATCAAAGCTTGATCTTGGTCAAGGGATTTTAGATCTGGCTGAGGAAAATAGCGCGGCTATGAAAACTCAACCCACACAGTCAGCGCCAACACGACAGCCTCTATGGCTCGTTCGCGCCATGACAACGCTTTATTGCAGACACATTCATCGCGGCAGCCAACTCTGCACGCAATGTTCAGACTTAATTGCGTTCGAAACACAACGTGCACAGCAGTGTTGTCGTGACAGTGGTACCTTGTCATGCCGCGAGTGCCACCGACAGTGTTATCCGGATGCCAAGCGTTTGGAGATCAACCATATTGTCCGCTGGGCAGAGCCTAAAATGCGCTGGCGCAAGCCTATCTTGATTGCGCGCTATTATGTCCAATCTCTATTAAATTGAATCGTGTAGCGACTTCTCTCTACATCAATACAAACGCTTCTCCCGCTTCTCCCCCGCACTTGAGTGTGGGGAATTACATTTCTTCTGGGATACCGCATCATCACACTTTTTTGAACCATGGGTGGATTCATACCCATTTGCTTCTCTACAACTCTCACTTTTGTTGGATAGTTGTTAAATAATTGTTTTCTCTCCGCGGCTTTTCTTTTTCCTCAACTAGACCTTAAAAGGCAAATGTTCCCAATGATGTGTTTGGGACATAACGACACAAGGAATGAAGAGGAAAAGCTATGAAAAAGCTAACGACGATGTTTTCAGTGTTGGCGCTATGCGCAGGTATGAGCGCAGGCGTGCAGGCAGCACCGGATACCATCAAGTTTTCACATGTGGTGGCTGAAAATACGCCAAAAGGCCAAATGGCGCTGAAGTTCCGCGATCTGGTTGCAGAGCGCATCGGCGACAAGTATGTGGTTGAGGTTTACCCAAACTCTCAGCTTTTTGGCGACGGTAAAGAAATGGAAGCGCTGCTGCTTGGAGATGTTCAGTTTATTGCCCCTTCTCTCTCCAAGTTCTCGAAATACACTAAAAAACTGCAGGTTTACGATCTGCCATTCCTGTTTAAAGACATGGAAGCGGTGGACCGTTTCCAACAAAGCCCGGCGGGTCAGGCACTGCTTTCTTCGGTGAACAGCAAGGGTCTGATTGGTCTTGGCTATTTGCACAACGGTTTGAAGCAACTGTCTGCTAACGATCCTCTGCGCGTGCCTGCGGATGCAGATGGTAAGAAATTCCGCATCATGAGTTCAGATGTGCTGGCAGCCCAGTTTGAGGCAGTTGAAGCTGTGCCGCTGAAGAAACCTTTCTCAGAAGTCTTTACCCTTCTGCAAACCCGCGCGATTGATGGACAGGAAAATACCTGGTCAAACATCTACTCCAAGAAGTTCTTCGAAGTGCAGCCATACATCACTGAATCTAATCACGGCGTGTTGGATTACATGGTGACGACTTCAATGGAGTTCTGGAATGATTTGCCAGATGGCGACCGAGCGGTACTGAAAAAAGCACTGGACGAAGCGGTTGCGCACGGTAATGCCATTGCCAACGATAAAGCGATGAAAGACCGCCAGAATATTCTGGATTCAGGCCGTAGCGAAATCATTACCCTGACAGATGCTGAACGTCAGCAGTGGGTTGAAGTGATGAAGCCTGTATGGACCGAATTCCAGGATGAAATTGGTCCAGAGGTGATTGAAGCCGCTGTTGCTTCAAACCAGTAAATTGCAGTAGCCCGGTCGTTTAAGCGTTCCGGGCTTTTTTATTCGGGAGTTCCAAATGGTTAAGTTGTTACACCGTTTCGAAGAAGGAGCGATTGGCCTTCTTCTGGTGACAATGACACTGCTGGTGTTTTTTGAAGTGATTCTTCGCTTCTTTTTCAACGAGGGTTTGCTCTGGGCTCAAGAGCTGACGCTTTATCTGTCTGCTTGGCTGGTTTTGATGGGCGCGTCCTGGGGATTGCGTGAAGGCGCACATATCGGTGTGGATGCTGCCATCAAACACCTTTCACCCAGCACGCAAAAAATGGTCACGCTGGTGGCACTTGCGTTTTGCTTGGTTTACTGCGGACTGTTTATTTATGGATCGTGGGTTTATCTCAGCAAAATGAAAATGATTGGCATTGAAATGGAAGACTTGCCGATTGAGAAATGGAAAGCCATGTCTTGCTTGATGTTGGGCTTTGGACTGCTGACGTTACGTGTCCTGACCATTGGCTATGAAGTGATGACAGGTACTCGTGCGGGATTTGGTTTGGTCGACGAAGCCAAAGAGAGCATGCACCTCGCTGAAGAGGTGACGAGGGAAATGGAAAGCCGGGAGGAGCAAAACAAATGACCATCGCCGTATTATTTGGGTTGCTATTCCTCTGCATGTTCATGGGCATGCCCATCGCGATTGCGTTGGGTTTATCGAGCGTTGCAACCATTCTGATGTTTTCCAATGACTCGCTGGCATCTATTTCGCTCAAGCTGTTTGAAGCAACCAGCGAACACTACACCCTGTTGGCTATCCCATTTTTCATCCTTTCCTCCGCGTTCCTGTCGACAGGTGGTGTCGCACGCAGGCTGATCAATTTCGCGATTGATTCTGTCGGTCATATCCGTGGTGGCCTGGCCATGGCGTCTGTGATGGCCTGTATGCTGTTTGCGGCGGTATCCGGCAGTTCTCCTGCTACGGTAGCTGCGATTGGTTCGATCGTTATCGTGGGTATGGTGAAAGCAGGCTATCCAAAAGCGTTCGCAGCAGGTGTTATTGCCAACGCGGGGACGCTAGGTATTTTGATCCCGCCTTCCATCGTGATGCTGGTTTATGCGGCTGCGACAGAGGTGTCGGCGTCTCGCATGTTTATGGCAGGTTTCATTCCTGGCCTGATGATGGGCGGCATTTTGATGATTGCGATTTACATCGTTGCGCGCATCAAAGGGTTGCCAGCACAACCATTCCCCGGCGTGTTTGCACTCTCACGCTCTTTCCTGCATGCACTGGGCGGACTGATGCTGATCATCATCGTGTTGGGGTCAATATACGGCGGTGTCGCGAGTCCGACCGAAGCGGCATCTGTGGCTGCGGTATACGCCTGGTTGGTGAGTGTTTGGGGCTATCGTGACATTGGTCCGCTGAAAAACACGCCTTGGCGTAAGGAAGGTGAAAGCACCGTTTCCATGTTGCTGCGTAACTTTGCTGTATTGCCTTTGGTGATGGTGAAATCATTCACCGACAAGGAAGTGAACCATGTGGTGCGCGATGCGGCGAAAGTCAGCATTATGCTGCTGTTTATCATCGCCAATGCCATGTTGTTTGCCCATGTGCTGACGACGGAGCGTATTCCACACACGATTGCAGAAACTATCGTGGCGTGGGGGTTACCGGCATGGGGCTTCCTGATTGTGGTGAATATCCTGCTGCTGATTGCGGGCAACTTTATGGAGCCATCCGCGATCTTGCTGATCATGGCACCTATTCTGTTTCCGATTGCTATGCAGCTGGGTATCGACCCCATTCACCTTGGCATCATCATGGTGGTTAACATGGAGATTGGGATGCTAACGCCACCAGTAGGACTCAACCTGTTTGTGACAGCGGGAATAACAGGAGAGAGTATGGGATGGGCGATCAAAGCTGCACTGCCTTGGTTAGGTCTGCTGCTGTTCTTCTTGATACTGATTACCTATATTCCCCAGATCTCGCTGTTCCTGCCAGATTATCTCGATTCACTCAGGGGCTATAAGTCTTAGAGAACCACAAGAGAAAGGGGCGATTAACGCCCCTTTGTTTTGGCTAGGTTATATCAATTGGTACATTGCACACCGACTTGATTAAACACTGCGGTCACTTCTGCTACGTTGTAACCGTAATCAGCGGCTGCACTTTCGACGCCACAGGCGGCCTGATTGTAGTTAGAAGTGGGTGTCCAGTAGGTCTGATTAGCACGTACGAAGATATCGAACGCCTTTCTCGTGTCCCAACCTGCTGTGCTTGCCAGTAAGTAGAAAGCGCGGTTGTAGACGCCGGATGAGTAGTGCACATCCATGCCCGCCTGGAAATTAGAGGCGTGGCCAATAGATTTGCCATCCTGAGTGGGATCAATCATGTAGCGCAGTGCGCCATCACCCTTGAGAATGTCATAGCCTACCAACCAGTCATTGCTTCCTCGCATGTAAAACTCAGCCGCTTCCCCCGCGATATCTGAGAAAGCTTCATTGATACCGCCTGACTGCTCGCGATATTCCAGACCAGAGTTCTGTTCTGTGAAACCGTGGCTCACTTCATGGGAGGAAACATCAAGGCTTACCAGCGGATAGAAGAATGACTGACCGTCACCAAACGACATGGCGCGGCCATCCCAGAATGCATTTTCGTAGTTTCGGCCATAGTGAACGCGCATGGTCAGCTGGAAGCTTAACGGCGCGGTGTTATACCAGTCTTTGTACATATTGAAGACAACACCACCAAAGAAATGTGCATCGTTCGCTGGTGAATACGCACCATTCGCGTATTTGTAGGTGTTTTCCGGGCAACTGAACGAATGGGTGCTTCCACCCCGGGTCTTGTTGTTCATGTTGATCGTGCGGACGTTGTCATTCTCCATCACACAAACACCGGATGACTCCTGAACATCGAGATTGCCGAAATCTGAGCCGTAATAGTATTGACCGATTTTTTCATTACCGCCGGGGCCTGTAGCGCTATATGGTACGGGTGTACCACCTCCGCCACCGCCACCTCCGGGCTTGCCGGGTTTACCGCCTTTCGCAGTCATCAGTTCGTCCCAGTGTCGGATGACTTCGCCGGTATGGGCGTCGACCAGGCCAGCAGGGCGATAAAGAGCACCATTGTGACCCAGCATAAAGGACACGCGATATGCCAGACGAGAGTTCTCCCCCTCATCTAGAATGATTAATTCAACATCTTTATGTCCCGCTGGCGCGCCTTGGTAAGCCTTGGCAACGGCTGCAATAGCCTGCCCTTCAGTGAGAGAGGGTCGTACATCAAAGCCTGTTGGCAGAGTGGGTAGATTGCCTGAGATAGTTTGGCCTTCACCAGAGGATTCAACGATGAGGTGACTGTTGTAGAAACGGACGCCTTTAAAAGAGGGGGTTGCCTTCACTTTCTCTGACTTTTTCGCGGTAAGGAATGATTTCCCTTTTTTGAACTGGTAGTCGCCGCTAGCACCCACTGCTTTCCCTAGTGCTAAACCTTTCGGTGCTTTTACCGATATTTCTGCTGCTTGGGCATAACCATTCATCATGATTAGCGCAGCACTAATTAGGGTTAGTTTGTACATCTTAAAATTCACTCCATTGATGCGATATAGATCTCCTTAACCGTGGCTCAATTTTCGCAGTTTGCACCTGTGGTTTCGGAATTAATCTCAAGAAAATTAATCAATATCTGGTGTTCTGGGCGGGAGTCGCGGCGTGGTGATGATGAAGTTAGGCAAATCGTTGCATGATGATTTTCAACTGACCCCAAAATGAAAAGTGAACAGGGTAAGCATGGAGAAAGGAAAAATAGGCTGGAGAAGTGTTTTAGCTATGCAAAAAAAACGCAAAAAAATTTAAACAAAAAGGCGAGTATAGACTCGCCTTTTTAATCAATAAGTTAGAGTGGTTAATCAGGCTGAAAGCTTTGTAATCACGCGTTTGAGAAGTTCGATACGTGGTTCAATAGAATTCAGAACCAGATATTCTTCATCACTATGGAAGCCTGCGCCAACAGGGCCCAGACCATCCAGTGTAGGAACACCCAGCACTGCCGTCAGGTTGGCATCTGATCCGCCACCCACCGCTTGCCAGGTAATGTCCATGCCAAGTTCACGGCCAGTTTCCTCAACCATTGCCATCAGGCTTTCTGTTTCTTCGCTTGGCACCATAGAAGGCTTGTAAGCTTGGCGATCAAGCTCAACTGATACACCTTCGATGAAAGGGCTCTCGGTCAGAACGCGGATTTTCTGGTCGATATCGGCGTATTCGTGGTTATCCCAGAAACGCACGTCGACAATCGCTTCTGCGTGTTCTGGAACAATGTTTGCCCCTGCGCCGCCGTTGACCACGCCTACGTTCAGTGTGGTGCCAGATTCAAAATTGGTCATCGCATTGATAGCGAGAATCCAGTGCGCCATTTCTGAAATTGCGCTGCGGCCGTTTTGCGGTTCGTTACCAGCGTGTGCCGCTTTGCCTTTGAAAGTTATTTTGTAGCGCGCCATGCCTTTGCGTGCTTTTACCAACGAGCCGTCAGCGCGGGCAGCTTCTGCAACCAGCACGGTACGCGCATCTTTCGCGACCGACTTGAGCCAGGTTTCAGAGTGCAGTGAGCCGATTTCTTCATCAGGGTTCATGCACACGCAAATCGACATCTTGTCGAGAACGGCTTTATCGAGCGAGCGCAGGGCATAAACCACATTGAGCAAACCGGATTTCATGTCAGACACGCCCGGACCGTATGCGCGATGTTCATCAACACTCATTGGTCGGGCAGCGGCGGTGCCGACTGGAAATACCGTGTCCATGTGACCAATCAGCATCAGATCAATCACGTCGTTTTCAGGCTTGTTGCGGATTTCCAGGCCAGAACCCGCCTTGCCACAATCAACACGTTTAATGTGCCAGCCACCCATTTCTTCATACTTTGCGGCCATCATGTCTGCCACTTTTTCGATGCCTTCGACCGTTAAAGTGCCACAATCCAGATTGATCAGTGGGCGCAGCTCTTCCAGATACGCATTCAAATCAAAACTCATAAAATCTCCCGCTTTCCTGGGGGCAAAAGACCCAAATGAAAAAGGCACAGCGAATGCTGTGCCTGAAAAGTCGTTAAACCAGAATGTTCATGACGAACATTGCGCCGAATGCGTTGATCACAGAGATGAAGATCATCACTGGAATGTAGCGGCCTTCAGTACCGATTGGGCCAAGGATACGGCCGAGGTACTGAACCTGTGAACCCATCAGGTAGATAGCTGGCGCTAGAATCGCGATGTGTTCGCCGTTCAAGATGCCTTGGTCGAACAGGGTGATAACCACGCCCACAGCGCCGCCCATCGACATCCATGCACCAATCAGGACCGCGGCGGCTTCACCCGGCAGACCAAAGATTGCCATGATGGGTGAAAACAGGGTGCCCATAGCATCCAGCGCACCGGTAATTTGCAGTGCCTTGATGATCACGAAGGCCATCAGAACGTTTGGCACGGTGGACATAGTCGCGATGGTCCAGCCTTTCTTTGCGCCTTCAACGAAAATGTCAGTTACCATCGGCTTCTTTGCAACGCTCATTATGCTTTCTCCTCGGTCATCGCTTGTTCTGCTTTATCTTCTTTGCCTTCAGTGATGTTCAGGTAAACGCGGAACAGGTTTGCGCCGACGATTTTGAAAATGAACATCACGCCGACAGCGAGGCCAATTGAAGAGGTGACGGCCATAGAGCCATCGGCCAGCGTTAAGGTGAAGAGAACGGCGCCGGATGAGAAAAAGTTAACGATGGTGGCACCCGCAGAGAACTGGAACATGGTGAAGATATCGGTTTCGCGTTTGGTGAGTTGGCCTTCATCTTTGAGCTGACGGGTCATGGCTGCCCCCGCATCAGTGCTTTGCAGAGAAGCAATCAGTGCCAGACCTGTATTGCCTGGAATATTCATGAGAGGGCGGAGAAGTGGGGTTAAGAGCTTGCGTGCTGCGTCCAGTGCACCATAGTGCTCCAGCACGTTAATCATGCCCAGTGCGAACATCACAGTTGGGATAAGCGTCAACGCGAACAGGAAACCATCACGTGCACCGCTACCGCCTTTACCACGTAGCGAGGTGGTTGCTGCTTCCACGCCTTCAGCAGTTTCACTCACATCATAAACCACACTACCGAATGAGCCATTCAGCGTGGTGAAGTCAAAGATGCCATACCATTGGTTGGACTGAAGCAGACCTGAAAAGAATACGACGGCAAAGGCGAGGGCAATGTAGCTGCCGACGGTGACTTTGCGCGCCTGTTGCGCAGGAGTGGACATGATGTTTCCCCAAAAAATTTGAAATAAAAGAACGCATTGATTTTGCTTGTGCGGGGGAGGGGAAACTTGATTGGAATCAATCCGTGCTACAGAAAATGCGGGACGCTGGTGGTTTTGCAGTGATATGAGATCTGAGTCGGGTTTTGGTGTTGCGAACCTGTTTTGCTGCCGTTATCGGTAGATTTCTATTTTGGGAAAACATTTATCGCCGATATGAAGTGCGGTGGGAAATCCGTCTTACAACCGCACTCATAGATAAAATCATTGAGAATCAGGCTTTCTGCGCAAGAGCGTCAAGACTGTCTTCGCTTGCTGGTTCTGATGCTTCGGTGGTTGGTGGGCAGCGGTCAACGAACCACCCCATATAAGAAGTTAGAATAGTGACGATAATGCACACGAAGCTCAGCCACATGAACGGCGCGTAGGAAAGCGTCGCTACACCCAGAATGCTTGCCATATAGATACCGTTGTCGCTCCAAGGCACCATGCCCGAGGTTAGCGTGCCGCCGAACTCGGCGTTACGTGACAGGTTCTTGCGTTGGTAACTGAGGCGATCGTAGTTCTTGGCGCAGATTTTAGGGGTCAGGATCAGTGACACATACATGGCAGAACCAAACACGTTACCCAGGAACGCAGTACCGATGGTAGATGTGGCCAGGCTGCCCGCAGATTCAACCTTACGCTCGAACAGCTTGGCGATGGTTTCCAGCACGCCGACTTTATCTAGAAGACCACCGAAACCTAAACCAAACACAATCACCGCTACAGAACCCAGCATAGATTCCATACCACCGCGGTTCAAAATCGCATCAATGAATGAGACGCCAGACTCAATCGAGAAAGGAGCCCAAGCGGTGTTCATCGCTGTCAGTGGGTTCATGTCCTGAACCACGATGGCCCAGACAATACCAAGCACAGAGCCCAGAGAAATCACCGGGAATGACGGTAAACGCATCGCCAGCAATACCAGTACGATCGCCACAGGCACAAAACTCAACGGGGTGATCACGAACTGCTGTTCCATCGCTAGAATCACATCGTTCACCTGAGCCATATCGACATTGCCCGCGTAGTGCAGACCCAGTGTAGTAAAGAGAATGCCAGTAATGATGTAGCTGATAAGCGCGATAGGTAGCATGCCTTTGATGTGCTCGACGATTTCAACGCCTGACATGGAAGACGCGAGGATCACGGAATCAGAAAGTGGTGACAGCTTGTCACCAAAGTAACAGCCTGAAAGCACAGCGCCTGCTGTCACTGGTGCGGGAACGCCCAAGCCCTGTCCAATCCCCATCATCGCAATGCCTGCGGTACCTGCAGCGCCCCAGGACGTGCCCGTTGCCAATGCAGTCAGCGAACAGATAATCATGGTCGCGGCGAGGAAAATAGAAGGGTGAATCGCCTTTAAACCGTAGTAAATGATAGTTGGAACGATACCGCCAGCTATCCAGGTGCCGACCAGAGCGCCAACAGCCAACAAGATCAAAACAGCACCGAGACCATTAGCGATGCCCTGGGTGGCAGCTTGTTCCAGCTCTTTGTAGCTGTGTCCCAGCTTAATGCCGAGTCCGATGATCACGAACCAGCCAATGTAGAGAGCAAGCTGGATAGGCAGGTCTAGTTGGGCGGTAAAAGAAAACGCCATTAACAGGAACAGACCTAACGCTGCGAATACTTGGAATACAGAAGGAAGTCGCACCGGGTGTCTTTGCATAGTTCAAACCTTTTTTGAGTTTGGCCCTGTGGCTCCTGCCTGAGATACCTATTGCCTGTTGGCAGAGGGTAGTGAAGTGAACACTGGCTATGGGCTTGAAAGCTACCTTCCTGGCGGCGGCGGGTACTTTATCGAAAGAGGGTGAGTACGGGGAACAAGTATTTTAGTTTCTGTGACCTTTGCGCACGGGATGTTATCGCAGGTGACGGGACGTTATTTGGGTGTGATTTTTCTGTTGGCGGGATTGGCGTGCTACTGTTTGGTTCTCGTTTTACTGATGTTTGTATATTTGTTACATTGATCACCTTGGCATGACGCGATAGCGTTAATATTCCGTCACGGCGAGATGCCCTCACTGAAGACACATTGTTCTGATCCCTCCGCTGTCTAAAAACGCTTTAAGGATCTCTCTGTTCGCTTGCAGTGCGTCGCATTATCGTGGCCCGTTGTGCCCTTTGTCCGTTACGATTTATTTTTAGTTCTTTGCCGATACAAATATGCGCAGTTTTTGCTTGTTATTTGTGTTGTGACTTTTCAATATAGGCGGAGAATTTTATTACAAGGAGTGTGAGTGCGAATGAAAAGAGTAGGTTTAGTCGGCTGGCGCGGTATGGTCGGATCCGTACTGATGCAACGCATGGTAGAAGAAGGTGATTTCGACGTTATCGAGCCAGTATTCTACAGTACCTCTCAAGTAGGCATCCCTGCGCCAAATTACGGCAAAGATGCGGGAATGCTGCAAGATGCATTCGATATCGAAAGCCTGAAAACGCTGGATATCGTCATTACCTGTCAGGGTGGCAGCTACACCGAAGCGGTATATCCAAAACTGCTGGCGGCCGGCTGGAAAGGTTTCTGGATTGATGCGGCCTCTACGCTGCGTATGAAAGATGACGCGATCATCACACTGGATCCAGTGAACTTCAAACAAATTCAAGAAGGCATTCACAAAGGCACCAAAGCCTATGTGGGTGGTAACTGTACTGTCAGCCTGATGCTGATGGCAGTAGGTGGTCTTTACCAAGAAGGCTTGGTTGAGTGGATGACTGCGCAAACGTATCAAGCGGCATCGGGTGCAGGCGCGAAAAACATGCGTGAGCTTATCTCCCAGATGGGTACCATCAACGACGCTGTCAGCATGGATCTGGCAAACCCTGCGACATCTATTTTGGATATCGACCGCAAGGTTGCTGAAACCATGCGTTCTGGTGATTTCCCAACGTCTGAGTTCGGCGCTCCGCTGGCAGGTTCACTGATTCCTTGGATTGACGTGAAACGTGAAAACGGTCAGAGCAAAGAAGAGTGGAAAGGGACGGTTGAGACCAACAAGATCCTTGGTATTCAAGATAGCCCAGTACCTATCGACGGTACTTGTGTGCGTATCGGCGCGATGCGCTGTCACAGCCAGGCACTGACACTGAAGCTGAAGAAAGATGTACCAATGGATGAAATTGAAAGCATCATCGCATCACACAACGATTGGGTAAAAGTGATCCCGAACGAGCGTGATATCACGGTGCAAGAGCTTTCTCCAACCAAAGTGACCGGTACACTGTCTGTTCCTGTTGGCCGTCTGCGTAAGATGGCGATGGGTAACGACTTCCTCAACGCATTCACCGTGGGTGACCAATTGCTTTGGGGTGCAGCTGAGCCGCTGCGTCGTACACTACGCATCATCCTTTCTGAAGTGGCGTAAAGACTAGTTTCAGATTGAACAAAAGCCGCTGACTACAGCGGCTTTTTTGTGCCCCTAGTAAACACGCAAAAAAATACCCCGCCGAGGCGAGGTATCTATCAATGCTTAAGCGTTTAACTTGGAATTAAGCAGCCAGGTTCTGTGCTACGAATTCCCAGTTAACCAGTGCCCAGAACGCATTCATGTAGTCTGGACGCAGGTTGCGGTAATCGATGTAGTAAGCGTGTTCCCACAGGTCAACAGTCAGCAGCGGAGTTACACCGTCTTCAGTTAGCGGGGTAGCTGCGTTTGAAGTGTTAACGATATCCAGAGAACCGTCAGCTTTTTTCACCAGCCAAGTCCAAGAAGAACCGAAGTTGTTGATTGCTGAATCAGTGAATTTCGCTTTGAATTCTTCGAAAGAACCGAAAGACTTAGCGATTGCGTCTGCAACATCACCAGTAGGCTCGCCGCCACCATTTGGGCTCAGGCAGTGCCAGTAGAAAGTGTGGTTCCAGATTTGCGCTGCGTTGTTGAAAACACCGCCAGTAGAAGTCTTAACGATCTCTTCCAGAGATTTGTTCTCAAGCTCAGTACCTTCGATCAGGCCGTTCAGCTTAACAACGTAAGTGTTGTGGTGTTTACCGTGGTGGAATTCCAGAGTCTCTTGAGAGATGTGTGGCTCAAGCGCGTTTTTCTCGTAAGGAAGAGCTGGTAGTTGAAATGCCATTACTCGATTCTCCATGATAGGCGGGGTCGCCCCCTGACATTATTGCTTCCTGTAGATTTGTCGTACACTTTAGGTAGTACCCATAAGTGAACGAATCTACTTATAGACCGACTGCGAAACAGTTTAGCAAGTTTTTACTTTATTAAAAGAATAATTTTAAAAAAAGCGGCGGATTTTGACCCTAAAGATTTTAGGCGTTTTTTTCCATCGCTAACACAGTTAGAATCGTTGTCATCATCACACTTGGTGTTCGAGGAAGTAATGGAAACTATTGATAAAATCAAACAGCAGATTGAAGAGAACGCAATCCTGCTTTACATGAAAGGCTCGCCGAAGCTGCCTAGCTGTGGCTTTTCTTCTCAGGCTAGCCAAGCGCTGATGGCGTGTGGTGAGAAATTTGCGTACGTCGATATCCTGCAAAACCCGGATATCCGTGCTGAGCTGCCAATTTACGCGCAGTGGCCAACTTTCCCACAACTGTGGATTGATGGTGAGCTGATCGGTGGTTGTGACATCATCCTGGAAATGTTCCAGAAGGGTGAGCTTCAGCCTTTGATCAAAAACGCAGCGACACGCCGCGACGCAGAAGAAAACAGCTAAGCGTTTTCCTTCTCATAAAAAAGCCGCTGACAACACAGCGGCTTTTTTGTATCTGTCACTCTGGTTACAGCGTCATCGCTGCAATCCAACCGAACGCAATCAGCGGCAGGTTGTAGTGGATAAATGTTGGCACCACGGTATCCCAGATGTGCTCGTGCTGACCATCGGCGTTCAGACCTGAAGTTGGGCCCAAGGTTGAATCCGAAGCGGGAGAGCCCGCATCACCCAAGGCCGCCGCAGTGCCTACCAAGGCAATGGTTGCCATCGGTGAGAAGCCAAACGCCAAAGCCAGTGGCACGTAAATGGTGGCAATAATTGGAATCGTTGAGAACGAAGAACCGATGCCCATAGTGACCAGAAGGCCAACAACCAACATCAACAGCGCCGCCAGCGGTTTGTTGTCACCAATGGTGGATGCCAGCGATGCAACCAGTGTTTCTACACCGCCAGTCGCTTTCATCACCGCCGCAAAGCCTGCTGCAGAAATCATGATAAAGCCAATCATCGCCATCATGTGAACGCCGCGGGTGAATACATCTTGCGTGTCTTTCCACTTAATGACACCGCCAAAGGTAAACACCATAAAGCCAGCCAGTGCACCGACAATCATAGAGCCAGTGGTGAGCTGAACACCCAGTGCGGCGGCGATAGCAATTACCGCAACCAAAATATTCTGCGGTTTGAACTCTGCTTTTTCAGGCTCTGCAGCCAGAATTTTCTCCTCAGAATAGTGGCGAGGCTTGCGGTAGCTGATAAAGGCTGCAACCAACACACCAAACAACATACCAGACGCTGGCAGCAACATGGCTTGAGGTACCTGACTACCGACCACATCCAGGCCGTTGTCGTGCAAATTCTTCAACAGAATGTTGTTCAGGAAAATGCCGCCAAAACCCACAGGCAACACCATATAAGGTGTGATCAAGCCAAAAGTCAGCACACAGGCTACTAAGCGGCGGTCAAGGTTCAATTTGGCAAACACATGCAGCAAAGGAGGGATCACTATAGGGATAAACGCAATGTGTACAGGAATCACGTTTTGAGACGAGATTGCCAACAGGCCAAGAGCCACAAGCACCATGTATTTCAGTGCCGCGGAGGCATTTTGGCTTTCTTTGCCATTCAGCTTTTTCACAACGGATTGTGCCAAAAGATCCGTGATGCCGGAGCGGCTAATCGCTACTGCAAAGGTGCCCAACATGGCATAACTCAGCGCGATGGTTGCACCACCACCTAAGCCACCTTCAAACGCAGAAATGGTTTCGGGCAGTGTTAGACCACTGACCATACCGCCCAAGACGGCACTAAATGTTAGCGCAACCACCACGTTGACCCTTAAAAGTGCCAACGCCAGCATCACGCAAACCGCAATAACAACTGGATTCATTACTTCCTATCCCTACAAACACCCAACGGGGCAAAATCTATCCCCAAAAGACGAAGATCACAGTTTGCTGATATTTTTTACATTGTCGAGGGGAATTTGAAAGGAATTGGATTGGAGAGGAAAAAGGCCAGCGGGTGCTGGCCTATTGGGACAATCAAAAGATAGTGTTATTCGAGCACACTAGCGTCATTCACACTAAAGTTCACGTCAGCACCACTCAAGAATTGAACTAATTCAGATTGCATTTCCTGAGTGTAAGTTATGTCACTGAAGTCCTCGTTCTGAGGGGCGATGACAGAGCTGTGTTGGCCCACGCTGCCAAACTTGGTGAAGTTACGGCCGTCTTTAGTTGTTTGCGATTGGCTGTTAACAACGTTTAAACCAATCAGTGAAGCAAGAGGAATTGTTCCTGCCAATGGACGATCTTCAACAGAGTTTGGGACTGTGGCGTCATTTTTCACTTGTTGCATGTAGATTGGTAGTCCAGCAAGGACGTTTGTTCCATTAAGGTCAGACTCGTAGACTAAGTTGATTGGATCTGTCGGATCGATAACAGTTTGTGCTGCAGATGCAAAAAGAGAGAGTACACCTGCTTGTTCTGACTCAGGAATACCAGCTGTCACAAGCGAAGTCACTAGAGGGCCAAACGCTTCCGACCCGATGAGTAAATCCACTATTTGGCCACCGGTATTCGCAGCGGCAATGCGCGAGAATTTAAACAAGCTATCGCCAGCCGCATCATTCAACGTGCTATTTGCTGTGGCTACCGTTCCAAAACCTGTAATTCCGCCAAGGGAATGCCCGAAAAGTGAAGGTGGAGTGGTAGCTGTGTTATCAAGTGTTGCCAAAGGTGTGCCCGTGAATAGACCCGCACCTTGCGACACAGTTAGCGCTGCACGAAGACCCACATTATCCAATATGCTTTGACGCAAGTTGTCTCTTCCCACTGGCAGATAGGCCAAGTTTAGGTAATTTGTAGGATCTGCGTTTGCAGAGCGCGTTGCATCCAAGCTGCGCTCACCATGAATTGGCTGGTCAATGGCTAGTATGGCAATGTCTTTCCCTAGCAGCTTTGATCCATTTATTAAGTTTGCTGCAAAAACATAAGCACTTTCTTTCGCAGATGTAATGCCATGTTGATAGATGACTAATTCCATTGCACCAGATGTGGTTGTTGGTGTGAACAAAAGGAACGGTACATCGTCTAACGACTTAACCTGAGGGATTGGACTGTAACGAGTTATAACTCTCTCCGCATCCAATTGATTTCCATTTGCATCATTTAGTGTCACACCAACGAGTTTCAACTGCTCAGACGCATCTGAAGCAAGTTTGGTGACATCAATTGCCTGTCCCACAAGTTGTTGTGCGACCACGGATGCATTTTCAGTGCTGTTCAATGCGTTTGAAATGATAGCTAGGCTTGGCATACCAGACTCAAATGGGGTTTTGTTCCATGTGCTTGAGTCTTTCTCCAGAAAGTATGGAAGCTTAACGGTACCTCTGGTTACTGTAACGCTATTAGCAGCGTAAGAGTTTAGTAACGCTGGTTCAACAGTACCATCGGGATCTATGTATGTGTTAAAGCTAGCGTCTGACTGAATAGCTGTCGCGAAGTCCTGCCCTGACGCTGGAACGGTCATTATATAGGCCTGTGACATATCAACACTATTTGGATTTGCTGAACCTTTCCAAATTGCATTGAAATTGTTACCCAGTCCAACCGCAGTCGCAATTGCGCCTTTTGTAGCGTAAAGCGTGTCACCAACAGATTGCGTTGCAAACCAAGTAGAGAAGACAATCTTACGAGAATCTATTCCTTCTTTACTAAACTCTGCTTCAACTAGTTGGGTGATATCTTTTGCCGGTAAAAGTGCTTCCGAGCCGGCGGGAATAGGTATAGAGCCTTTTAAAACCGAGTATGTTGTGGAGGAGTCTACGCCACTTCCATTTACATCTTTCAAGTCGTTGGTAATTGCAAACATATAGTTGCTAGCCGACTTTAATGGCTTAATAAACCGAACCACCAAAGTGGTGCCTTCAGCAGTAACTGTGTAGTCCTGATCGGCCGTCAGTTTCTTTCTAGTAGAAGTGGAAAAATCCGCAGAGGTAGGGTCACCGCTTTCTATGATGTGGAAGCCTTGGGGAGCTGATGATGCATCAAGTGCGTTACCTTGGAAGTTTATTAAGAAAGGTGCAGTGGTTCCCCAGCCATCACTTTTACCTAGAGCAACAGCAGGATCAGAAATATCAGTTGAATAACTGGATGAACCTAAAAAACCGTCAGAGGCTAGCGTACCATCAGTGCTATCCATTGACAGGAAGCTTGGAGATACAGGTGCTAAGTTATCTGGGTCTAGATTGAAATCGACTGTTGTTTGTGCTTTTGTCGGCTCGCCAGAAATACCTGAGTCATTACATGCTGACAGGAGCGCGGCTGACACCAAGATTGTTAGTAGTTTTGTTTTCATAAAATCCCTCGTTACTGCTTTGTCATCCGCTGAGACTAAAATTGGTAGTTTGCTTGCAGGGCATAGATGAGAGCGTTACCAGTGCTACTAAAGTTTTCGTTATCTTCAACGAATGAATTCGATTTACTATTAATGAAAGTAAATCCAGCATCGAATGTAAGATCACTCGTGTACTTGTAGGTGGCTCCAGCTGAATACCAATAGCGATCGGTATCAGGAATACTCAAGGTTGGTTCTCCTGCTTGTTCATCAAATGCGAATCCGGCTCGAACCAGCCATTGGTCATTGAGTGCGTGAGTCGCTCCTATTGACCAACGAATAGCATCTTCATAATGCTCCTCTTTTAAGAAACATACCCCAGCCCCATCTGCAGAATTACATTGGCTATTAGTTGCTCGAAGTTCTTTGAATTTACTCCACTCTGTCCACAGAATACTGTAATGAACTGCCCATGTGTCATCTAGCTGATGGAAACCCGAAGCTTCAATTGTGGCTGGAAGAATTGCCTCTAAATCTCCCTTTACGGTAGTACCAGGAGCTAGGTTGGCTGCGGCGCCTGTGTGATCTGTAAAGTCACCCTCAAAATCAAGGGTCACTTGAGAGCGGTATGCCAGACCCCATCTGTTGCTCTCATCCATTTGAAAGAGTGCACCGATATTCCAGCCAAAAGCATACGTTGTGCCTTCCATAGTGATTAGCTTGTCAGACGCATTACCGTTTGCACCGTTGAACGAGAGTAAACCTTTGTGGCGATTGAGTTCAGCAACGCCATAGACAGCATTAAGACCAGCACCAAGGCTTAGATTCTCACTCGCTTTCCATGCGATGCTTGGGTTTAACGTAACTGTTGTAAGTGCAGTATCACCGGCTGAGCGACCGAGACTAAAGTCGTCAGGATAATCTGTCGCAACACCATAAGTGGTGAATAATCCAATTCCCCATGAGAGCCTGTCGTTAATTGGTGAAATCATGTAGGAGGCGGGAACGATGGCGAATGGCGCCACATCTTCAGCTTTTTGGTTTCGAGATGGTCCTTCATGGGTTACATCTACATTTGGATCGATAAGGCTCAGTGCACCAGAAACACTGGTTCTTTCGAACATAGTCATGGCTGCGGGGTTACGTGCCAGCACTGAAGCGTTATCGGCGACTGCTGCTTCGCCAGAGAATGCGCGTCCTAATCCGCTTGCTGAGTGTTCAGCAACTTGATAACCCGCACTCCAAGCACTTGGGGCGGTGAGAGCAATGGCGACCGCAAGGGCGCTTCTTGATAGTTTTTTTGACATACTGCCTCTCGTCCTAATTGAGTTGTCGGTCACTAAATGACCAATTTCCAATATTTTCAATAAGTTGGAAAAACGTTGCAGCCTATAATAAATGTGTATGGCTACTGGTCGGATCTTTACGATGCTTAATATGTCATGATGCGCCGGAATGTTAAACAGGTGTTAAAATCGAGGTGAGTGTCTGAAATTTCGGTATTTTATGTCTAGTTTTAAAACTGATGTTTTAAGTAAATACACTAATTAAAGGTTGTTCATTCAGAAGTGCCTGTAATTGTTCATTAACGATTAGAAACGATCTGGTTGCGATTTGAGCGACTGTTTGAATTTTGTAGGTAAGGTACTGAATAGCAGGTCACAGCTGCTTCGATTGAATTTCACTTTTGTGACTGGAAACAAAAAAGCCGATTGTAAAAATCGGCCTTTCTCATATTTGAAACAATAACTTAGAAGGTGTAGTTTGCGCCAACAGCGAAGATGTAAGCGTCGCCGCCTGCTTCAAAGTTGTAAGTAGCTACACTCTTAGATTCTGTTCCTTCAACGGCATCGCCGTTCAAATAAGCAAAGCCAGCATCGATAGTAAAGGCTTCGCTTGCAGTGTATGTTGCGCCTATTGTATACCAGTTGCGATCAGTATCAGGAATACTTAAAGTGCGGTACTCTTCTGGTACAGGGCTTTCATCGTAAGCGAAACCTGCTCTAAGCGTCCAAGTTGGATTCAGGAAGTAGGTTGCACCAATAGAATAGCGCCAGCTGTCTTCCCAATTTTCTTCATTGAGGAAACACACTCCTACACCGTCCGAGCTGGTACAAGACGAACCAGTAGCTTTGAGCTCTTCGAAACTGCTCCAACCAATTCTCATTACGCTGTATGAAACTGCCCATTTTGGTGCGACTTTGTGATAGCCAGAGAACTCAAAAATGTCCGGAAGGTTGAGTTCAACTTCACCAGGAACAGTTTGTCCAGTGACTAGGCTTGTCGTATTCGAAGTACCACGATAGTCCCCTTCCAGCGTTATGTCGACTTGCGAACGATAGCCAACACCCAGACGATTGTTCTCGTCAAACTGCCACAATGCACCAACATTCCAGCCATATCCCCAGCCATCACCTTCAAGATGTGCTATCTCTGTCGTTGCTGTTGTACCGGGTATGAAGGGGCTCAGGTTACCTGCATTTCGAACCAACGAAGCGTCAGCATAAACAGCGTTTAAGCCAAGACCCAAACTAAGTTGTTCATTTACCTCATAAGCGAAATTCACGTTGAAATCTACAGTGGCTAACTCGCTCTTGCCTGCTGCAGGCCCCGCTGAAGCATCGGATGGATATTCAGTAGATAGCCCAAAATTAGAAAAAACTGAAACACCTAAAGCCATCCTGTCATTCAGTGGTCTTACATAGTGTGCATAAGGTACCAATGCATCAGGCGCTACATCCGAGTATGTTTCTGTTCCACCTAAATTACTGCTTTTCAGTGTTGCATCCACATCCGGTTGAATAAACGAAAGACCACCCGACATTTGTGTCGAATCAAACATTGTCATCGCCGCTGGGTTACGGGCTGCGACTGCGGCGTTGTCTGCAATGGCTGCTTCGCCAGCAAATGCACGACCTAGACCACTGGTGGAATGTTCGCTGATTTGGAAGCCTGCGCCGTGGGCCTGAAAAGCGGCCAGCGCAATCGCTGTGGAAAGTAGGGTACGCTGTGTTACACGTTTCATATTAATTTGCCTCTCTGTCACTGCCTTTTATTATTGTCGTCTTCAACGTGAAGTGTCCGAATCTAAGCGGCACGAGCGTTGAATCGTTCTAAGTCAGTATAAGTAGCAAATTGAGATTTGTTGTGGTTTTGTTATCAATAGTTTGCGCAGGATCTGCGCAACGAAACCTTCGTTTTTGAGGGTGATTTCAATCTAGCGTTTAAAACTATTTGACGTTTGTGAAAAGAAAACGGCCGCAGGCCTTGTTTTATAAGGCGTGCAGCCGGTTCTTTTGCCAAGGTTATGATTGTATTAATCAGAATCTTGTTCGGATTCTTCCTCAGCTGCCATGACTGGCCAGCCGCCTAATTTCTTCCATTTGTTAACGATCTCACAGAACAGTTCTGCGGTGCGCTCGGTATCGTAGAGCGCTGAGTGTGCTTCTCGGTTATCGAAAGGGATCCCGGCGGTTTGGCATGCTTTTGCCAAAACGGTTTGACCAAAGGCCAAGCCACTCAGTGCTGCTGTGTCGAAAGTGGCAAACGGATGGAAAGGATTGCGTTTTAGATGACTACGCTCCGAGGCTTCCATGACGAAGCTGTGGTCGAAATTGGCATTATGAGCCACCATGATCGAGCGCTGACAGCCTGCCGCTTTTTGTTCTTTGCGGATAAGTTTAAAGATCTCTTTCAGTGCGTGCTCTTCTTCTACCGCACCACGCAGTGGGCTGAAAGGGTCTTTAATGCCGTTGAATTCCAGCGCTTCTTTAACCAGATTAGCGCCTTCGAAGGGAAAAACATGAAAGTGAATGGTTTTATCAGGGGAAAGCCAACCGTCTTCATCCATCTTCAGAGTGACCGCACAGATTTCAAGCAGTGCATCAGTCTTTGAGTTAAAACCTGCCGTTTCTACATCGACAACAACAGGAAAATAGCCGCGGAATCTTGCTTTTAGCGTATTCAGGTTGGTTTCTTGGGTCATGTCTCGGATAACTTGTAAAAATGAGGCGTGCATTATGTCAGATGCTGGCTTGATTTTCATTTTCTAGTTTTGGCATGAAGAATTAAAATAAGACTAAAGATAAGGGACTGGCTTCCGATAAGATAAGCAATACCTTTCCACTGATTCACAGGAACCGGCACAGTATGAAGAAAGCATCGCTGTTGACATTATGCATTGCTGCAAGCCTTGCACCGCTCTCGGTGTCTGCGAGCAAGTATTACGGAGCGAAGCCGACAGAATCTGTGTGGAAGGTGACGGTAGATACGCCGATCGAGTGTCGTATTGAACACATGATCCCGAACTATGGCATGGCGACATTTACTTCCCGTGCCAGCAAGAAAATTAACTTGGATTTTGAGCTGGAAATGCGTCGCCCGATGGGTGAAACGCAAAATGTCTCTCTCGTCTCTATGCCGCCAGTTTGGTTCGCCGGTGAGCCTGCGGAATATATCGACCGTCTGCGTTTCTACAAACAGTTTAACGGTTATGTTGACGGGCAAACGGCTTGGAGTATGTTGTCTGAGCTGGAAAATGGCCGCTATCCGACTTTTAGCTTCAAAGAGTGGCAAAGCAAGGGGAAACGCGTTGATATTGCGTTGTCCTCTGTGTCGTTCCAACAGCCTTACAATGAATTCAGCAGCTGTGTTGCACGCTTATTGCCTTACGCCTTTGATGATATCGCCTTCACCGTGCTCCATTACAATGAGAATGGCGATGAGTTAAACAAGGCTTCCATGGCGAGGTTGGCACAAATCGCAGAGTTCGTGAGATACAGCCCAGACATCGATTTGGTGTTGATGGCGACTTACACGGATGGTCGTGGTGCGAAGGCTGCTAACCAGAGAATGTCTGAAATCCGCGCTGAAAAACTGGAACAATACTTTATGTCGCTCGGCTTGCCGAAAGACAGGATTCAGGTTGAAGCTTATGGCGAGCGTCGTCCAATCGCAGAAAATGAAAGCCCGATAGGTCGTAACAAGAACCGTCGTGTCGTGATCTCTTTGGGTAGAACGATTATCTAACCAGACATGTTTTGCTAAAAGATAAAAGAAGCCCCGCTCGTGTTGCGGGGCTTTTCAGTTTTAGGCGGTTTCGGTTTCCTTTTCGGGCTTAGGCGTGATGATTGCCAGCAGAGCGTCTTCATTGACCTCATCATGTTGTTCTTTAGGAAGGAACTGTTCGGCGTAACGAAGATAGATTTTCTCTTCGATAAAGAGCCGGAACAGTTGCTCATCGACATGCTTGTCTTTCGCCATAAAGGCGAGAATTTTAAGGGCTTCGCTGAGTGTCTTCGCTTTCTTATAGGGACGATCGCTGGCGGTGAGTGCTTCGAAAATATCCGCTACTGCCATGATACGTGCATCGACAGACAATGAGCTTTCATCCAACCCATAAGGGTACCCTTTGCCGTCCAACTTCTCGTGGTGTCCCCCGGCGATTTCCGGCACACGTTTCAGATGCTTAGGATAAGGCAGCTTACGGAGCATATTAATAGTTTGGATGATGTGGTCATTGATGATGAAGCGCTCTTCATCCGTCAGCGTTCCGCGCTGAATGGACAGGTTATAGAGTTCACCGCGATTATATTGAAGCGGTGGAACTGGTAGTTTGAACTCCCAGTTTTCAAAGGTTTTCAGCTGTTGAGGGAGCCAAGGGATCATCTGATCGACGGTATCAGAAAGGACTTGTTCTTTGCAGGGGAGGAGGAAACTGCCACGCGCTGAACGTCTTGCTTCTTCTTCCCAAGATAACCCTTGGACATCGTCGATTGTGCGCATCCAGGTCCGCTGAGCTATCTTCTCCAGTTTTTCGATATTGCTGGCATCCATAAACTCACCGCCCACATTGCACTTAGCCACAAAAGCGAACTCCTGATCGAGTGTTTTGTGCTCTTCCGCCAACCAAGCATCAAGTTCTTCAACCTTTTCGCCTTCAAGCCGCTTTTGCCAGTACGTAATTTCGGCGTCACGTTTCAAGACTTCAAAGCGGGTGCGGACTTCGTGGATGCGGTTGTAAATGGTTTCGAGTTTTGTCGCTTTATCCACCACGAATTCGGGTGTGGTGACTTTTCCGCAATCATGTAACCAAGCAGCGAAATAGAGGGCTTCACGAGATTGGTCGTTGAGCGAGAACTCGGGGAAGCGTTTTTCATCATTACTGGCTGCTTCTGCCAGCATAAAGGTCAATTTCGGTACACGTTGGCAATGACCGCCCGTGTAGGGTGATTTGGTATCGATGGCGGATGCCATCATCTCGATGAATGATTTAAATAGCTGCTTTTGTGCTGCTACACGGTCCCAGTTCTCTTTAATAAGGGAAGCGAAGCCCAGGAACTGGCGGATAAACTGTAGCTTGTCATTCTGATCGTTCCCCGGACACGCATCAAATCCCATAAAGACGTAGCCCACACACTCTTTTTCACGGTTGTAGAGAGGCACGAGCCACGCGTGTTTAAGTGATTGTGGAAGCAGTCCGCGTTCAATATCCGTCGAACAGGGTTTAAAGCTGAAGAAATGCTGACCTTGGAGTGCCTTCTTCATCTGAGGGGAATCGGCCAACAACTTCTGCAGATCTACCTGTTTACCCTCTGTTTGAAGGGGATATTGGGCGGTCAGCGTGAGTTTTTCCCTGTCTTCTGCTGAATTGGTCCAGAGCATCACGTATTCCGCGCCGGAAGTTTGTTGGCAGTGAAGCGCAATGTCGGCCATCAAAGAGTCGAAATTTGAACTGTTGGAGACTCGGTGAAGTGTCTGAAGAAAGTTCTGAATCGTCTCAGACATCATGTGGACGGATTCGGAGAGTTCCCTGACTTCGACGATCTTAGAGCTTGGCGTTGAGACACTGGAGAAATCCAGACGACGGATTTTTTGGGTTTCTTCTACCAGCAATTTCAGTGGATTGGCGATATGTTTGGAAGCCCAAAGTACCATCACGGTGCCAATCAAAAGACCAAAGATACTGATGGTAATTTGGTTGTTTCTGGCTTCTATCGCACTTTGGATCAGCAGCCTCTCAGGCACAGCTTTAGCTAGCCACAACCCCCGCTCTCCACCGAAACTGATCCTCACAAGGTTGAGAGACCAGTTTTCACCCTGATGGAGTATGGTCTTGTTCGATTCGTGCCAATCACTGGTCTTGAAAAGATGATTGAACGGAGACGCAGACATTGCTTCAAGGTACATCCGCTGGTTAACACCAGAGGATGATTCTGGAAGGAAACCGGTATGTGCGAAAACACTTTTGTTATCGTCCAAGAGCATCAACTGGGTTTCTTCTGTATCAACCAGTGAGTAGAGAAACTTGTTCAAAGAATCGAGAGTGATGTCGACTGCCAGTACGCCATTAATATCTTTAAACTGCCGGGTGAGGGTGATGCCCATCCGCTGGATAAACATGTAGAAATACGGGTCAGTGACATAAATACTGCCGTCATCCGGCGCTGCTTTGTACCAGGGGCGTGTTGTTGGTTTGTACTTAATTCTATCGGTATCTGCGCGAATATGTTTCAGGGTGTCATCATAGTAGGTACGTATTTGATTTCCCGTCTTGTTGTTGATGTCTACCATGATGTGGCTGTTTTCAGGTGCTGAAAACTGCTCTTTCATAAAATCCGCTTTTGTTGAACGGATAAACGCCGAACTTTCGTTCGGATAGCCAACATATACAGCCACCACTTCTGGGTTTCTTTCCATGATGGCATTCATGCTGGAAAGCCATTCAGTGTCATAAGACGCATAGAGACTATGACCAAAATCGGAAGCTGCAAGCGCATCCATGGCAGTGATGACCGGGGATGTCAGGTTCTGAAAGGAGAGCTTAATACGTTCCGCATTTTGCGAAGTGCGCTCGATGGCGAGTTGTTGATTGAGCTCTTTTGAGTTCTGGTAACTCAATACAATGAGAAGGACTGAAAGCAGGGATACAACAATAAAAAAGATACCTGCGATATGAATTTGAAGTGTATAGCGGCGTCTTGCCATGATAATCCATTATCTTAATTATGAGACACTCGATTAAGACTATCAGACAGTGATGGGTTACCAATTTTTTTAATGAGGGCTTTGAATTAAATCACGAATATTCATCGCAAATATATAAGTTGCTTTAACGTAAAGCGGTTATGAGTGATGCGCTTTTTCGTCTATCGGTTTTTTAGGGAACACAATGTCCAACAGGTAGGCTTCGTTGACCTCGTCCCATTGGCTCTCGGGGAGAAAATCCTGCGCATATTTTAGGTAAATCCTCTGCTCGATAAATATTTTGAACAATCGGGCATCAACATGTTTGTCTTTCGCCATGAAAGCGAGGATTTTAAGCGCTTCACTGAGCTTTTTCGCTTTCTTGTAGGGCCTATCGCTGGCTGTCAGTGCTTCGAAAATATCGGCGATGGCCATAATTCTCGCGTCCACCGGAAGATTGGCATCTGATAATCCTAATGGGTAACCCTTTCCATCTAATTTTTCGTGATGGCCTCCAGCAATCTCTGGAATTCTCTTCAGGTGTTCTGGGTATGGCAATTTTTGAAGCATGATAATGGTTTGAATAATGTGATCATTGATCGCGAAGCGCTCTTCCTCAGTGAGCGTGCCTCGCTTGATGCCCAGGTTATAGAGTTCGCCCAAGTCAAATTTGTGTTCAGGTGCCTTGATATTAAATGACCAGTTCTCAAACTTTTTGAGTTGCTGCTCGGTCCAGTAAATCTTGTGGTCTAGCCGGTTATCCAGAAGGTGTTCTTTGCATGGCAGTTTATCTTCTCCTCTGCGATTTCTGCGTAATTCCTCCTCCCAGGATAATCCTAACGTGTCATCTATCGTGCGGATCCAGGTTCTTGAGGCGATTTGTTTGAGCTTTTCTTCGCTGCCTTCATCCAGGAACTCACCGCCTATGTTGGTTTTGGCAACAAACGCAAATTCGTTATCCAGTTCCTGTTTTTGTTTGAGCATTGTGGCTCTGGCATCCTCGGCAGAAGCTCCTTCGCTAATTTGCTTCCAACACTCGATCTCTGCGTCGCGTTTGAGTATTTCGAAGCGCATCCGAATTTCATGGATTCGGTTATAAATGGTTTCAAGCTTGGTGGCCTTGTCTACGACGTATTCTGGTGTTGTTACCTTGCCGCAATCATGCAGCCAGGCTGCGAAATACAGTGCCTCGCGGGACTTTTCGTCCAGCGTAAAGTCCGGGAAATGATCCTGATCTTCATTGACGGCCTCGGCCAACATAAAGGTGAGTTCAGGCACGCGTTGACAGTGTCCACCGGTATACGGTGACTTGGTGTCGATTGCCGATGCGAACATTTCCACAAAGGATTTGAACAGATTTTTTTGTGCCGTGATGTGGTCCCAGTTCTCTTTGATCAGCGAGGCAAAACCTAGAAACTCTTGAATAAATCCAAGCTTCTCCTCCTGTTCAGGTGATATCACGTGATTAAACCCAACGAATACAAAGCCGACTCGTTCATTTTCTCTGTTGTGCAAGGGAAGCACCCAGGCCCTCACTAATTCGTCAGGGAGATGACCGCTTACTGAAGGATGTTCGTCTGGTGTAAAAGTAAAAAAGCAGTGATTATCGACCGCTTCTTCCATCTCGGGGAGGTCAACGAGAAGTTGGTTAAAGTCTATCTGGGTTTCACTTATGGCCTCAGGATAGTGCGCTGCGAGCGAGAGGTTATTTCTATCCTCCATGTCGGTCGCCCACATCAGGACATAGTCTGCATCGGATGTTTTGTAGCAGTGCTCTACCATGTCAGAGAGCAAGGACTCAAAATTTGAATTATTAGATACCCGATGTAAGGTGTTTAAAAAGTCACCAATGGTTTCAGACATCATACAAATGGAGTCAGAAAGCTCTCGAACCTCGACAATATTGGAGTCGGGCGTTTTTACGCTATGGAAGTCGAGGTTTCTTATTTTATGGGAAGCTTTGTTCAGTAGCTTCAGTGGGGTCGCGATTTTCGCTGAGGCCCACATAATCAGCAGCATACCTACACCTAAGATAATGAAGCTGATAGTTATTTGATTGTTTCTTGCTTCAATTGCACTGCCAATCAATGTGCGCTCAGGGATCGCTTTGGCTAGCCATAATCCCTTCCTGTTACCAAAGCTTATGTGCATCAGGTTAAGCCGCCAGTCTTCTTCCTCGAACTTGACGGTATGTGATGTTTCTTGCCAGTCATCTTTTTCAAGCAGGGAAACCAAAGGGGAGTGTTGTGCAGCCTCAAGGTAGGTGTCTTGCGTTGTGTTTAGTGGTGCTTCAGGAAGGACTCCTGTCTGGCCAAGAATGGTCTTGTTGTCGTCGAACAGCATAATTTTGGCCTCTTCTGAATGGGGTAGAGATTTCAAAAATGCATTAATAGACGAAAGGGTAATATCGGCTGCCAATACACCACCGTTGGCAGGGATGCGTTTTGAAATGGTAATGCCCATTCGCTTGATGAAGAGATAGAAATAGGGGTCGGTAATAAATATGTCGCCATTGTGCGGGGTGTCCTTATACCAAGGACGTGTCGTTGGCTTGTAAGAGATGGTGTCTGTTGTTTCGCTAATGTATTGCAGGTTTTTATCGTAGAACGTCCGGGTCTGCTCACCGTTACTCAGATTGATGTCGACCATGATGTGAGAGTTGTCCGGCGTTGAAAATTGTTCTCGCATAAATGCAGGTACCGTGGAACGGATAAAAGCTGAACTTTCGTCCTCGTAGCCTACATAGACAGCAAGCACATCCGGTGTCACTTTCATGATGGCCTCAACGGAAGCAAGCCAGTTTGGATCGTTGGAAGCATGAATATCATGCCCGTAATTGGATGCGGCAAGTGTCTCTAATGCAGCGAGGACGGGGACTACTTTCTTCTGAAATGCGAGTTTGACCTGCTCAGCATTCTGGGTCATTCGCTCGTCAGCCAATTGTTCGTTGAGCGATTTAGAGTTCTGGTAGCTCAAGACGATCAGCAAAACGGAGAGCATAGAAACAACGATGAAAAATATGCTTGCAATATGAAGCTGCAGCGTACTCTTTTTCCACAACATGCTGACTTTCTTATCAATGAGACATTAATAAAAGCCTATCAGAATTTTTGCAGAGTGGAGGTTTAAGATTGGTGACGTTTTTAATGCATTGATAAATTGAGGTGATTAGCACTACACCTCTAGGGAGAGGTGTAGTAAATCAATGAAGTGCTAGTTACCTAAGCCTGAAGAAGCACTCTTGTTTTGGATCAGCTCGATTTTGTAGCCGTCTGGGTCTTCAACAAATGCGATCTCAGTGGTGCCGCCTTTTACTGGGCCTGGTTCACGCGTGATATTCGCACCTGATTCACGCAGTTTGTCACAAGTTGCGTAGATATCATCTACACCAATTGCAATGTGGCCAAAAGCAGAGCCGTGCTCATACTCAGACGTGCCCCAGTTATAGGTCAGCTCAATCACTGCGCCCTGTGATTCATCACCGTAGCCAACAAAAGCCAGTGTGTACTCGTACTGCTCATTTTCGCTTTTACGCAAAAGCTGCATACCCATCACGTCGGTATAGAAGGCAATTGAACGATCCAAATCGCCAACGCGGATCATGGTATGCAGAATACGACCAGTGCTCATGACATTCTCCTTAATTGTATTGTCGCGCCCAGTTTACCAACAAAATTTTCGTAACCCCAAGAGCCTTAAGTAAACAGATCCTCTGAAGGTTTCAGCGATATTGTGACTGTTCCAACTCACGGAACAGCCAGTTTCGAAATGCTTCAATGCGCGGAAGCCTTGAAGATGCGCCGTCATACAACAAACTAAACTGCATGCCGGGCGTGAGCCCGATATCAAAAGGTTTGACCAGAAGACCTTGATCGATAAGTGCTTTCGACAAACTTTCCGTTCCCAAACATACACCGTGACCCGCAATCACGGCATTGAGCGCCATATCGAATGTAGGTACTTCCATCCATCTCAGCGCGCTGTTGTCGAACTTCACACCGGCTTTTTCAAACCACTTTGACCAAACTATCTCTTTAGAATTCACGCCATGAATCAACCAACACCGTTTGAGCTTTTCCGGGGAATCAAACTGTATAGAACGGGCAAGTTCGGCGGAGCAAAGCGGGTAAACTTCCTCTTGGTAAAGATGTTCGCAACGAATGCTGCCTGCTGTGTCATTCTCTGTGATTTTGCCCTGCCGGATTGCGAGATCAATATCGCTATGTAGGATTGCCACCCGTTTGATATCGCTATGTATGCGAATCGTGATGGTGGGGTTTTCCAGAGTGAATCGCCATAGTCTCGGCATTAACCACAATGAAGCGAACGAGGGTGGGACGGTGACGGTCAACACGCCTTCCAGAGGTTCAGTCTGAATACGGTTTAAACCGACGATAATCCTTTCAAACCCTTCGGTAATAGGTGCAAGCAGCTGGTGGCCTTTATCGGTAAGCTGCATTTCCCGCCCATTTCTAAAAAACAGCTTACAGCCCAGGTTATCTTCCAGACCCCTTAGTTGCTGGCTGACGGCGGCCTGGGTCACATTCAATTCTTTTGCTGCTGCGCTGTAGCTTTTGAGTCTCGCGGCAGCTTCAAAGTAACGGAGTGCACTGAGGTAGCGAAGTTGCTTGTCCATAAGTTCAGCTTATATCTGGTGTCAGATTTCATCGTTCGTGTTGAGTACAAAATACTAACAAAATGACATTAAACCATAACAACAGAGAACGAATGATGCGACCGTCAGCAAAGAGGGCTAGAAATATGATAATAGAAAAAATGCTTAAAATAATTGGGTTAGGAAGTGGTTTTAGGGAACGTAAAGTCGTGATTAAGAGCGACGGAATGAACTGCCACTTGAAGAAAGATATTGGAATCCATGATCCGCAATGCGGTCATGGTAGCAATCAAAACTATCAGAAATATTTATAAAGAAGGCTGCCAATGGCAGCCTTCTTTTTATTCATCTGGGTAAATCTTTTCTTTGAATTCGCAGAGGTCTTCAATGATACAACTGCCACAACGCGGTTTGCGAGCCACACAAGTGTAGCGGCCGTGTAGAATAAGCCAATGGTGAACATCGACCTTGAATTCCTTTGGCACGACTTTCAGTAGCTTTTCTTCTACCTGATCGACGTTTTTCCCCATCGCAAACTTGGTGCGGTTTGATACGCGAAAAATATGAGTGTCTACCGCAATGGTTGGCCAACCAAAGGCGGTGTTGAGAACCACATTGGCTGTCTTTCTTCCCACGCCTGGCAGAGCTTCCAGTGCTTCGCGGTTTTCAGGCACTTCACCACCGTGTTGTTCAACGATGATGCGACAGGTCTTGATGACATTTTCTGCCTTGGAATTAAACAGGCCAATGGTTTTGATGTATTCCTTTACGCCATCAACCCCTAGGTTTAACAATGCCTGCGGCGTATTAGCCACCGGATAGAGTTTATCCGTCGCCTTGTTCACGCTGACATCCGTTGCCTGCGCCGAGAGCAATACCGCAATCAGCAACTCAAACGGTGTGCTCCAGTTCAGTTCAGTTTCCGGGTGAGGGTTTTCTGCTCTTAATCGCTCCAGTATCTGAACACGTTTTTCGTTATTCATTGCTCATCCATTGAATGCTTAACTTTTAATCTGTGGACGTGATTCGAACGCGTTCGATCACGGCTTTCTCTTTTGGTTGTTTCTTCGCTTGTTTTTCGTCAATCACGTTCTTTATAGCGATGAGGAAACCTACAGCCAGGAAAGCACCCGGCGGCAGCATCGCCAATAGGAATGGGCTATCAAACTGGAACACTTCTATACGAAGTCCCGCAGCCCAATCACCAAGCAGTCGGTCAGCACCGTCAAACAAAGTACCATTACCCAGTACTTCGCGAATAGCACCTAATACGACCAGTGCCGCAGTCATGCCCATGCCCATCCAGAAGCCATCCAACACCGAAGGTAATGGCGTATTCTTGGAGGCGAACGCCTCTGCGCGGCCGATGATGATGCAGTTGGTCACGATCAGGGGAATAAAGATACCCAGTGACTGATAAAGGCCGAATGCATAGGCGTTCATCAGTAGCTGAACACAGGTTACCAGTGACGCGATGATCATAACGAAGATTGGAATACGCACTTCTTTTGGTACATATTCGCGCACCAGTGAAACGGTCAGGTTCGAGCCCACCAAAACCAGCAGCGTTGCGATGCCAAGCCCTAATGCGTTGGTCACTGTCGCGGAAACTGCAAGCAGGGGACAAAGACCCAGAAGCTGCACCAGCGCAGGGTTATTGGCCCACATTCCGTTTGTCATTAACTCTTTATTCTGGCTCATGATGAAGCTCCACAATTCAGAGGTTGGCGGACAATAGTGTCTTTGTTCTGCATGGCATACCAAGCAGCATTTCGCGCGGCGCTAACCACGGCACGCGGTGTGATGGTGGCACCGGTGAACTGGTCAAACTGACCGCCATCTTTGTAAACCGCCCAACGCTTATCGTCTTCACTTTCAATATTTTTACCATTGAAAGACAGCACCCAATCAGAGACATTCAGATCGATTTTATCGCCAAGACCCGGGGTTTCGTTGTGGCTCAGCACACGAACACCGAGCACAGTGTTATTAGTATCGACGCCGACCAAGACTTTGATGGCGCCGTTATAACCGTCCGGTGCAATGGCTTCAACTGCCATGGCTGTCGGCTCACCGTTTTTGGTGGCAATGTAGATTGGCATTGGTTCACTGGTACCAAGGTTTGGGCTGGTCACCAAAGTACAGGTTTTCGCCAACGCATTGTCATGCATGTCTTCTGGGATCACTTGATTTAGAACCCGTAAAAGCTGGATGCGTTGCTGCTCTGCGATAGTGTCTTTCGTCAGTGTATTGGTGACGGCGACTAAGCCCGTTGAAAGCAGTGCCGCCAGCGCTAGGATTGCGCCATTATTTCGCATCGCGCGGATCATTTGCTTTCCTTCCTGTAACCGTAAGTGGTTGGTTTGGTGTAGTAGTCAATCAGGGGTACGCACATGTTTGCGATAAGCACGGCAAACGCTACGCCATCTGGGAAGCCGCCAAAGGTGCGGATCAAATAAACCATCGCGCCGATCATTGCACCAAAGATCAGTCGGCCTCGCGTAGTGGTTGAAGCAGAAACTGGATCAGTGGCAATGAAGAATGCACCCAACATGGTGGCACCGGAGAACAGGTGCATCAATGGCGAAGCCACACCATCTGGGCTGATGGCATAACCTACCAAGCTGAACACAAAAAGTGATGCCAGCATAGCAACGGGGATTTGCCACTGGATAATCTTCTTCTTCAGCAGAATAAGACCGCCAACAAGGAAGGCGACATTCACCCAGCCCCAACCGATACCTGCAAAGCTACCAAACACTGACTTCTCAACCGCCTCAGAGACGGTTTCACCGGCCAGCAAAGAGGTCTTAATGGTATCCAGCGGCGTTGCCATGGTTGAGCCATCCACGGCAATACGCAGTTGGTTCACGCTAAAGCCATCGGTGGTGAGGCCCGTGAAGATAGCGGCGAAGCTGTCAGTAAAGCCAAGTGGCTGAACCAACAATTCGCTTGGTGGAAGCCAAGTGGTCATTTGAACCGGGAACGAAATCAGCAGTACGACATAAGCGACCATGGCAGGGTTAAACAGGTTTTGACCCAGCCCACCATAGAGATGTTTAGCAATGACGATGGCGAAAAGAATACCGATAATTACAATCCACCATGGTGCGAACGGTGGAATGGCGATACCCAGAAGCACACCCGTCAGCAGGGCAGAGTGGTCTTTAAGATAGCGTTTAGCAGGGCGGCCGCGCAGAGCCACAACAGCCGCCTCTGCAGCCACCGCAGTCAGTGCCGCCATGACGACCTGAAGTAAAACACCCCAACCGAAAAAGTAACAAAGCGCAGCGATGCCGGGCAAAGTACACAGTATCACTGTCATCATGATGTCGCTGGTGCTCTTGCGACTGTGGCTATGTGGGCTACTGGCGATAAAAAAGGCCACGATTACTCTTCCTCATTATTATTCTTCATTTGCGCTGCCTTTCTCGCTTTTGCGCGCGCAATGGCAGCAGCAACCGCTGCTTTCTTGGGATCTTCTTCAACGGGAGTGTCTTCTACTGGAGCAGCCTCTGCAGTAGGCGCTTCAGCTTCTGCCTGTTGTGCGGCTTTGCGTGCTTTGGCGCGGGCAACGGCAGCAGCAACAGCGGCTTTCTTCGGATCGCCTTCGGCGGGAGCTTCTTCCACTGGAGCAGAATCAGCAGCAGGCGCTTCAGATTCTGCCTGTTGTGCGGCTTTGCGCGCTTTAGCACGGGCAATCGCAGCAGCGACAGCGGCTTTCTTCGGGTCGTCTTCAGCGGGAGCTTCTTCTGCCGGATTAGCATCAACAGCAGGCGTTTCAGCTTCCGCCTGTTGTGCGGCTTTGCGTGCTTTAGCACGGGCAACGGCAGCAGCGACAGCGGCTTTCTTCGGATCGTCTTCAACTGGTGCTTCTTCTGCTGATACAGGTTCAGCATTAGGTGTTGCCGTGTCAGCTTGTTGTGCTTCTTTGCGTGCTTTAGCTCGGGCAATAGCAGCAGCGACAGCAGCTTTCTTTGGATCTTCTCCAGCAGCGCTGTTATCAGAAGCGGGCTCAGACTCGCTTTTCTGAGCAGCTTTGCGTGCTTTAGCGCGGGCTATCGCCGCCGCAACAGCGTCTTTCTTGTCGTCTGCTGCGTTTTCAGTTTCGGATTCCGACGCCTTTTGTGCTTTACGTTCACGCGCCTGACGCTTGCGCTCTTCGCGCAGCTTTGCCATTTCACTGTTGTCTGGCTCTGCCTGCCCTTGTGCGGCAGCCTCAGCCTGTTTGGCTTTTGCTTTGGCAATAGCAGCAGCCACAGCTGGCTTCATTGCTGTGGCTGCAGATTCATTTTCTGATTTGGCTTTCACACGTGCAATGGCAGCGGCAATCGCGTCGCCATCGGCGGATTTTTCCATCGCTTTACGACGGTTTTCCGCAGCTTGCTTGTGGCGCTCTTCACGCGCTTTTTTGTCACGCTCCATACGCGCTTTTTTGGCTTCGAAGCGCTCTTTGGCGCGCTCGGCAGCTTGCTGCTCCGCATCGCGCGCGCGGATTTCAGATTTAGCCTGACGATAGTATTGCACCAGTGGAATTTCACTTGGGCAGACGAAGGCACAGGCACCACATTCGATGCAATCGAAGAGGTTATACTCTTCGCACTTGTCGTAATCCTGATCTTTGGCGTACCACTGAAGTTGTTGTGGCAGCAGCGAAGCCGGGCAAGCTTCTGCACAGGCGCTGCATCGGATGCAGGCCATCTCGCCCTCTGACGGCGCAATTTCGCGACGTGAAGGCACCAACACACAGTTGGTGACTTTGGTGACGGGTACGTTAGGGTGCGGAATGGTGTAACCCATCATCGGGCCGCCAATTATCACGCGCTCTACTTTTTTGTCTGCTTCATACCCGTGCTTATCGAGCAAGAAACTGACTGGTGTGCCAAGCAGCGCCCAACGGTTGCGTTGTTCTTTCAACGTGGTACCTGTCAAGGTGACGACACGCTCAATCAGCGGCTCACCGTCGATGACAGCACGTTTAATGGCGAAGACTGTACCGACGTTTTGCATCATCACGCCGATTGCGGCAGGGATGGCTTTTGCAGGTACTTCTTTACCGGTGATGAGTTTGATGAGCTGCTTTTCACCGCCAGACGGGTATTTGGTCGGCACTACCTGAACGACAATGTCAGGTTTACCCTGTGTCGCCAATTTCAGGGCGTCAATCGCTTCCGGCTTGTTGTCTTCCAGCGCCATGACGGTGAGTTTTGGGCTCACGATATGCTGAAGGATCTCAATACCTTGAACAATTTCATCTGCACGTTCTTGCATCAAACGGTCATCAGCGGTGATGTAAGGCTCACATTCTGCACCGTTGATGATCAGAATTTCTGTGCGTGCATGACCAGTTTGCAGCTTGCGGGCTGCTGGGAAACCTGCGCCACCCATGCCCGCGATACCCATCATGCGGACATGATCGATCAACGCCTCGTCAGAGACTTCGCGGAAATCAGCCAGTGCGTTTTTCTCGCCCCAGGCGTCTTCGAAATCCGGTTTGATCACAATGCAGTTATCGGTCAGGCCAGAGGCATGGGCGATAGTGCGAGGCTCAATAGCAACCACTTCACCGGAAGTTGGTGCATGAACCGGACAGCATTGCAGAACGTCTGACTTGGTCAGTGGTTGCCCTTTCAGTACCTTATCGCCAACATTGACCAACAGTTGGCCTGCTGTGCCAATGTGCTGTTTGGTTGGCAACACAATTTCATTTGGGATATCGGCAGGCAAGATGGAAGTTTCGCTCGACTGGCGTTTGTTTTCAGGTGGGTGAATACCACCGTGAAAATCCCAGACATGTCCCTGTTTGATCTGTTCGATTAGGGTGATCATGCTTGTTTGACCCCTTTATCTTCATCGACAGAAAGTTGAACAACCGGAATTTGGTCAAGTTGCCATTTCCAGGTTTCAGGCGTGGTTTGAACAGGGATCATTTCAATACAGTCAGTCGGGCAAGGGGCGACACAGAGGTCACATCCGGTGCATTCATCTTTGATTATGGTGTGCATGGCTTTGGTGCTGCCAATGATGGCATCCACCGGACAAGCCTGAATACATTTGGTACAGCCAATACAGTCGTCTTCGTGAATGAAGGCGACTTTTTTTACGCTCTTTTCTTCATCGTGTGCAGATTCTGTGGCTTCCACCCCCATAAGGTCAGCAAGCTTCTCGATAGTTGGCTGACCACCTGGAGGGCATTTGTTTATGGCATCGCCATTGGCAATGGCTTCTGCATAAGGACGACAACCAGGGTAACCACATTGTCCGCACTGTGTTTGCGGAAGGATGGAGTCAATCTGATCGACGATCGGGTCCGCTTCGACTTTAAAACGCACAGAAGCAAAGCCCAGCAAGATACCGAACACTGCTGCGAGGACAGCGATAGCAATAATCGCAATCAAAATTCCAGTCATTACAGTTTCACCAACCCTGTAAAGCCCATAAACGCCAATGACATTAGTCCAGCTGTGATCATAGCAATCGATGCACCGCGGAATGGCTGAGGAACATCAGCCGCGGCAATACGCTCGCGCATCGCCGCAAACAAAATCAATACGAGGGAGAAGCCAGCAGCAGCGCCAAAGCCATAAATAATGGATTCGATAAAGTTGTGGCGCTCATTGATATTCAGCAGTGCGACACCCAACACGGCGCAGTTTGTTGTGATTAGCGGCAGGAAGATACCCAACAGACGGTAAAGTGTTGGGCTGGTTTTATGCACGACCATTTCAGTGAATTGCACGACGACCGCAATCACTAAGATAAAACTCAGTGTTCGCAGGTACTCGAGGCCCAATGGAGCCAAAATGTAAGTCTCGACCAGGTAAGCACTCACTGATGCGAGTGTCAGTACGAACGTGGTCGCAAGCCCCATCCCAATGGCGGTTTCAAGTTTTTTGGACACACCCATAAATGGGCACAGGCCAAGGAACTTAACCAGCACAAAGTTGTTTACCAGGACGGTGCCGACAAGAAGCAATAAATACTCAGTCATGCCATTCTTCGAAAATTTTAAAGAGATCTTTGTATTATCGGCCTTTGAAGCGCCTATAACAACAGATAGGAGAAAGGGTTTTTCACCAAAATTGGCACAGCGGACAAACTTTGCCCGGATCTGGGCGATTGCTTACAGTCCAGATAATAGGTAGTAACAATTCCTGTGCGTCATATCCACAAAACAAATACAAAAAAACCCAGCGCTAGGCTGGGTTTTCGAAAGTGGCTCCCCCTGCAAGACTTGAACTTGCGACATACGGATTAACAGTCCGCCGTTCTACCGACTGAACTAAGGGGGAACAGATTTTGTGATTCACCGCCGTGGCGATGTATCGAAAGTG
>NZ_LASY01000070.1:0-153829 GCF_000973155.1 Grimontia sp. AD028
AATTCACATGCATTAAGCCCATCGGCTCCCTTTTTTGATGTTGTGTTTTAGGTGTTTTTTACCAAACGTCTTTGTCGATCTGCTTGTCCAGCTTCGGGAACTTGGTGCGATCGAACGTCGGCTTTTTGCCTTCTTTACGCTGGGTTTCATAGTCTTTAAGCAGCGCAAACACGATGCCAGACAGCGCAAGAATTGCCACAAGGTTGATGAGGGCCATCATACCCATCGACAGGTCTGCAAATGCCCAAACTGTTGGTAAATCAACAACAGCGCCGATCACTACCATTGCCAGAACAGCAACACGGTAGACATTGATGGCCTTTTTGCTTTTGAAGATGTACTCGATGTTTGATTCACCGTATGAGTAGTTGGCAATCAGTGAGGTGAATGCAAACAGCAGGATGGCGATAGCAATAAAGCCTGCACCCCATGCGCCTACTTCTTCAACCAGAGCCGCTTGAGTCAGCGCAATACCAGTGACGCCGCTGTCAGTATCCAGCATGCCTGATAGCAGGATGATAGATGCGGTCGCGGTACAGATAACGATGGTGTCGATAAACACGCCCAGCATTTGTACATAGCCTTGTGCCACTGGGTGGTTAGGGCGGGTGGTTGCTGTTGCTGCTGCGTTAGGCGCAGAACCCATACCTGCTTCGTTTGAGAACAGACCACGTTTGATACCTTGCATCATGGCTGCACCAATCGCACCGCCTGCTGCTTGTTCAAAACCAAGCGCACTGCCGATGATGGTACCGAACACATCTGGAAGCAGCGTGATGTTGATGCCGATAACGTAGAACGCGACAACCAGGTAACCAATCGCCATAAACGGAACAATCAGCTCGGCCACTTTGGCAACAGAGCGCATACCACCAAAGATGATAGGTGCCGTTGCCAGCGCCAGAATTACACCTACCCAAGTGTTATCAGTGCCGAAAGCAGTGTTCATCGCCGCAGCGATAGAGTTCGACTGTACGCCGTTGAATGCCAGACCAAATGCGATGATCAAACAGATAGCAAAGGCGATACCCAGCCAACGCTGACCCAAGCCCTTTTCAATGTAGTAGGCTGGACCACCGCGGAAGGTGTTGTCTTTGTGATTGATTTTGTATGCCTGTGCCAGTGTCGATTCTACAAAGCTGGTAGACATACCAACCAGTGCAGTAATCCACATCCAGAACACTGCGCCAGGACCGCCAAGGTAAATCGCCACGGCAACACCTGCCATGTTACCTGTGCCTACGCGGGCTGCGAGACTGGTGCTGAATGCCTGGAATGATGAGATACCACCGTCGGCGCCTTCACGGCTACCTTTGATGAGCTCAAACATGTGCCCGAAAGAGCGGAATTGGAGGAAACCGGTGCGGAAAGTGAAGTAAAGACCAGCGCCGATCAAAAGGTAAATAAGCACGCTTCCCCACAACAAGCCATTCCCGGCGTCGACAAAGGAAACGAATAGTTCTTTTAGTTCCGTCATATACAAACTCTACTGTCGTCAAATTTAAAATGGCAGTTGAGTGAGAAGGAGGAGACAAGGGATCTGAAACTTCCTTTTCAGCTCTCTGCCCCGGACAAATAACTTGTCCTGGCGACGCTTCCGTGCAGAGATTCCAGCCAGCAGATTTGCGCGTCGATTGCGCTACTTACAAATCCATTTGAGCATGATCTGTGGCCGTTTTTTGCTCACTTGACGTCAAGATAAGCAAATAAAGCGGCGGGATAATACTCCAAATTTGATCTTCTGGCATCTGTAAATTTCACTAAAAGATTAAATGTTAGGCAAATAGTTTAATAAAAGGATGTTTTTACAACATTATTTACTATCAAAGTTAACATTTTCGAAGGGGATGATCTGGCCTCACAATCGAGGGAGTTAGAAGACGTTCCTGAGAGTTAATCGTTTGCTTTCGACACTTTTCGTTCAAGGTCAGATCTGACGATCTCCAGCGCTTTTAACGCGGTTTCAGGGTCGACCTCATTGCTTTCCAAAAGGTAGATTAAATCAACAGCAAGTTTGATTTCATCAGGGGCATTATCCAGTCCTGATTGACTCATGATTCTTTACTCCTATTTGGGAAATAGATTTTGAATGCTGCTTTTATCAATTCGGCATGAAGCGGAACCAAAGCGCTCTGTTCGGTGCGATATCCGCCGCCGATAACCGCGGCGACAGGAATACCATTTTGATGACAAGTTTCCATGACGGCTTTATCTCTATCGGCGATACCGCGCTGACAAACATTCATATAACCAAGCTCGTCGTCGACGTGAATATCAACACCTGCGTCATAGATGACCATATCCGGTTGGTGCTGGGCGATAGCAAGGGTTAGGACTGGCACGAACTCAGACAGGTAAGTGTCTGATTCGACCCCTATAGGCATGGGAATATCAATATCCGAGTCTGGCTTTCTTGATGGGAAGTTTTTGTCACAGTGCACCGAAAGGGTAATGATATCTTCCCTCTCTTGAGCGAGTGTCGCTGTGCCATCACCATGATGAACATCGCAATCGACGATAAGCACCTTGTCTATATTCGGATAGAAAAGCGCGTGGTCGGCTGCGAGAATCAAATCATTGAATAGGCAAAAACCACTGCCAAAGTCTTTATGTGAGTGATGGTATCCACCAGTAAGGTGAACAGCGACACCGTGCTCAATGGCTTTATCGACAGTGAGAGTGGTTCCTCCCAGTGATGTGAGACTACGTTGTATCAGTGCCTCACTCCAGGGGAAGCCAATACGTCGCATTTTTACCAGAGGTAAGGAGCCGCTCACCAAAGCATCGACATAGTCATCGTCATGGAAACGTTTTAGATGTTGATGATCAAGACGTGTTGGCTGAAACGTTGTTACGGGCCAGCCCATTTCATCAATGTGTTCTTTGAGCAGCCGGTACTTTTGTAGCGGATACCTGTGACCTTCAGGCAATGGAAAGTCAGAATAGATCGGATGATAAATAATCGGCAACATCAGAGCTTTAGCCTTTGCGCTCACGGAAAGAGATACGGGATTCGATTTTTTGTCTGGCTTCACGACAGCGTGATAAACGCTTTTCCAGCGCCAGTAGCTGCTTCTGGGCTTGCTGCTGTTCCGCAAAGCTGGCGTATTGCCCCATCTTGGCCTCCGCATCGCGAACCATATCCTCCAGCCTTCTTTCCCACCCTTGGTGCTGTGCGAGATCCTGGTAGAGCTGGCTGATAGAAGCGCCGGTTTTCGGAGCCATGGCTTTTTCTTGCTGTCGAATAGCCAGAGTTGCCATTTCACGCTGAAGCGCACCGATTTGATTCACCAGTTTTTCGCATAGGTGCTCGGCACGCATTGCTGAAAGGCGCCCGCTTGCCTGCTCGCGTTCAATGCTATCAACGACACTTTTTGCTTCAGACACACAAGGCGTAAGCAGCCTTGCTAGGCAAGAGAACAGGCGTTCATCGAACAACGGCTTTGCACTCTCACCGCGCTTTCGGTCAATCTCCGCTGCGCGGTTTGCCAGCGTTTGAAGCTCGGTTCTGAGGGATGATAAATCCATAGCTCTTAATACCTATTGGGCTTAAAGCCAAGCGTCGATGGCCAGTTTAACGGATAGCACCACAACCACAGTAACAAACACAGGGCGAATAAACTTAGCGCCAAACTTAATAGCAGAATGTGCGCCGATGTAAGCACCTACCATCAGGCAGACACCCATAGTAAGCCCAAGTGCCCAGTTCACATGACCCAAAATGATAAAGGTAACGAGTGATGTAATGTTGCTGACGAAATTCATCGCTTTGGCCAAACCTGACGAAAGCAGAATATTCATTTTATACATCGACATCGAAGACACGGTCCAGAATGCGCCGGTTCCCGGCCCTGCAACCCCGTCATAGAATCCTAAGGTGAGCCCTTGAGCCCACTGCTTTTCTTTTAGGTGAGGCTCATCCTTCGGCAGATTGTGATTCTCTGCTTTTGGTTGGCGATGCCAGATGGTGTAGGCGGCGGTTGCCAGCACCACTAGCGGCAGGGCTTTTTCCAGCCACTCGGTGGAAATATAGTCCACGACCAAGGTACCCAAAATTGCGCCAATGAAAGTGGCGACAAAGGCATGAATCCAAAATGAAGGCGAAAACAGCTTTTTCCGGTAATAGGTAAACGCAGCCGTCGAGGAGGCAAACGTTGCTGACAGCTTATTGGTACCTAATGCGATATGCGGCGGTAAGCCAATGGAAAGCAACGCAGGAACCATTAACATGCCACCACCACCGGCAACAGCATCAATAAAACCTGCCGCAAGTGCGACCATTCCCAGAATAAAGAGGGTATTTGGATCCAGAAGTTCGAGCATCTTTATTTTTCTTTGTGTTCGATAACACGCTTAAAGGGAGGCAATGAATCCAACAAGGCTTTTCCATAACGCCTTGTAACAACTCGTCTGTCTAGCAAAACGACTCTACCAGAGTCCTGTTCTTTGCGCAGCAGTCTACCTGCTGATTGAACAAGCTTTTTACTGGCTTCCGGCACGGAGATCTGGAGGAATGCATTACCGCCTTTTCGCTCTAGATACTCAGCATGAGCTTCTTCCACCGGAGAGGTGGGTACCGCAAACGGAATTTTGGTGATGATAAGGTTGGTCAGCTGTTCTCCGGGCAAATCGAGACCTTCAGAAAAGCTGCCCGTTCCGAAAAGGATGCTGATCTGGCCTTTTTCACAACACTTGCGGTGCGCGTCCAATATAGAGGTGCGTGATGCTTCTCCCTGCACATGAAGGTGCCAGCCAAGTTTTTTGATATCGGCACGCATCTTTTCAGCGACCTGATTCATCTGCCAGTAAGAGGAAAAAAGTACCAAGCTGGCAGTTTCACCTTCGAGGTATTCCATCAAGATATCGGGAAGGTGGCTGGTGAACTTTTCGTCTTGCGGTTCGCAAGGCATAGCTGGGACGACCAGACGCGCGTTTTCCTGATAATCAAACGGTGACGGCAAAGCAAGAAAACGTGTGCCATCGTTTTCGTCCAATCCCACCTGGCGACAAAAGTATGTGAATGAGTTTAGGGCACGTAATGTGGCTGAAAGAAGGCACACTCCTGCTGCGCGAGACCAAAGTAGTTGGTCCAGTCGCCAACCGATTTCCAACGGTGATACATGAACAATAAGGTCAGATTCGCGCTCGGGACATTTTTGAATCCACCTAGCCAGTGGTGCACCTTTATCTGAATTAGGTTGTGCCATCAGCGTCCACACTTTTTCGAGATTCTCTAAGCGCTGTAAGAAAAAGGCGCATTCAGCAAGAAGAGGGTCGGCAAGCCTTGAAGCAAGTTCACCGTCTTTTACACGCTCCGAGATAAGGTCGTGGAGTTTTGCGAGCGACTGATTAGCTTTTTTTGCGGCTTTTTGCATTTCTTTAGATTCAAGATGTAAGGCTTCGGGTAGCTCACCATCAGTAAAACGATAGACGCCATCATTATTCAGAGGGAAACCAATCAGCATGTCGCGGATGCTTCGCAGCCCGGGAATAAGCACTTGGATTCCTGACTGCAACGCATCTAAAAAGCGGCCACTGCGTTTGATGTCGCCGCCATTGGCAATCTTGGATGCGCTTTGGTTGAGTTTTTCCAGCCAGGATGCAGCGCCAACCAAGCTTGCAGATGCAGCAGAGAAATCTCGCGCGACAGTGGGCAAGTGGTGTGCTTCGTCGACCATATAAAGCGCGTGCTCTGGCTCAGGCAGAATCACGCCACCGCCGAGTTCTAAATCCGCCATCAATAAACTGTGATTAGCAACAACAACATCGGCTTTGTCCAGATGTTCGCGGGCCTTTGCGAAAGGGCAGTTACGATGAGCGGCTAATCCTGAATGGCATGTGTGCTTATCTGAAACAATAGTTTGCCAGAGGTGATCAGGAATCGTTTTGGGCCAGGCATCTCTGTCACCATTCCATTTTCCGCGGGAATAAGCACTATACATGGTGTTAACCATGTCGATATCTGCCTTTTTGGGTTTCTCTGTAAACAAGGCTTGCTGCCCATGTCCTTCAGCGCTGGCAGCGGCGGCGAGTTTCTCCCCACAACAATAGCGCTGGCGACCTTTTGCCAGCACAAAGCTGAACTCCCTTGAAACCACTCGGCGAAACAGTGGCAGGTCTTTTTCTATTAACTGTTCTTGCAGAGCGACTGTGGCCGTGGAAACCACCACCTTTTTATTGTTGTTGAGGGCGTAACAAATGGACCCCATCAGGTAAGCCATTGACTTACCGATACCCGTTCCTGCTTCCGCCACCAGAATACGTCTTTTTGGGTTGTATTCCCCCGCGAGTGTTTTTGCAATTTCAGCAACAAGGTAGTTTTGCGCTTTTCTTGGAATAAAATTCTGTAGCTGGGCTCTCAAATTCTCGTAGCTGGAGCGGATGTCTTTTTTGGTTGATGGGCTAAGCATGTTTGTCACAATCTGAGTGGTAGAGCCGCAGTATATCACGCGCGGAGAATGTGAAAGAGTTCAAGTATTCGATCATTTATTCCAATTTATGCGATTTAGATCACGAATATCAATTGAACTAATATTAGCTATCACTATGAAATCCAAAGGGAATGCCATTCACTGCACAAATTGCTTACATGTAGAATATAATTCTGATTCATGGGTATATTATTGTTGTTTGTAGATTAATGCTCTGATATGGCTTTGCGATCAACTTTGCAGAATTTTGACAATGTGGTTTCGTTTCCGTGACCCTGCTCGACGGGTTGTGTTTATCTACATGTATTTAAAGGTTATTTTTGTTTTTTGACATTGATTTTGGTTGATTTGACAGATTTTAGATTTCTCTGCACTCTAAGTTTCGAAGTTTAAGCGTACTTGTTGTGATGTTTTAGTGACGTTGTGACACGTACAAACATAAAAGGGATCCTGGAACAGGAATTCCAATCTAATAAAGAAAAGGCAGTGGATTAACATGAAAAAGACTATCCTAGCGATGGCAGTACCAGCTCTGCTGGCTGCTGGTGCAGCGCAAGCGGCGGTTTCAGTATATGACCAAGACGGCACCTCTGTAAGCCTTTCAGGCACGGCAGAAATCCAATACCGCTTGACTGGTAAGCAGGACCATGCGAACGAAGATGCTCAAATCCGTGTTGATGACGGTGACTTGAGCGTCGGTATCAAACATCAAATTAATGATGACCTGTACTCTGTAGGTAAATTGCAACTTCGTGTTGGTGAAACTACAGAAAACACGGCTGACGCAGGCTCTGGTTCTGGTGACGTAACAAACGGCGACTTATATGCAGGTCTTGGTGGTTCTTTCGGCGAAGTAACTTTTGGCCGTCAAGCTGCTTTCATTGATGATGCTGGTATTAGCACTGAGAAAGAGTTGAAAGACTCTGCTGGTTTGCAGTTTGAAGATACAGATTTTGACCAGCTGGTAAAATATAGCTACAGCAATGACAATTTCTGGGCGGGTGCTAGCTACAATGTAAGCCAAAGCGATACTGCTGGTAAGAATAACGATGAGCTATACGAGATCGCATTTGGTTTACCAGTTGCGGAAGTATTTGATTTTGCTATTTTCTATGGCAATTACGTCAATGAACAGTCCGACGATGTAGATAACAAAGGCGTTGTAGTTCAAGGCACCTATAGCGATGGTCCATTCTACGCTGGACTGTTGTACGGTAACTTTGAAAATGAACAAGCGTCGACAGGTGCAAAAACTGGTGATACCGATGTTTGGGAATTCGCTGTTGCTTACACCATTGGAGATGGCAAGTTTGGCGCTGGTGTTGCGTTCGAAGATGATAGCAAAAGCAAAAAAGAAGACACCTCTTGGTATGTCAACTACTCTTACTCTCTAAGCTCGCTGACTACAGTCTACGCTGAAGTTGGCTTTGAAGACGAAGACGCTGAAGGTGTTGTCGATGACTTTGATGGTACTGGTTATGCAGTGGGTTTGGAAGTGAAATTCTAAAGCTATCTGGACTTCTTATAAAGCCGCCTTCATGGCGGCTTTATTTTTAATTAGGAATAACTTCGCATGAAATTAGTTTGCTTACTCTTTAGTATTTTGCTGAGCAGTCCAGCATTTTCTGCATCACTTTCAGTGGAACAGGGGTTAGATGTACTGGCCATAAATGGAACAAAAGTTGATTATCGAAAAGATTCTTTTGCTCTGGAGGATGGTGCTAATCAGATAGTCGTGAGAGTGGACAGAGATTTCAGAGTTGGGTCCAAGTCTGATGTGTTTACATCTTCTCCGTTTGTTGTTTCATTTGAAGCATCCAAAGACGTCTCTATTGGGCTGCCTAATCGTGTGAACAATTTTAGGAAAGCGGAACTTGAGTTTAAAGATGATACTCCTGAGTGGAACATACAAGCTAATGGTAAGCTTATAAATTATAAAAGTGAAAAGTTGCCTGGTGGGGCTGGTTTATTCCCATACTCTGATGTAGAAAAGTTACTTCGAAGCTATAATGCGGACAATGGTGTATTAATCGAAAATGGTATAGTTTCGAGCGAAAATGAATTGCTACCAGCTTCATCTATAAGTCCTATAAATGAACAATCTGACAATCTTACTCAGCTCAAACTCTGGTACACTAAAGCGTCAAAAGAAGAACGCAAGGCATTCCGTAAATGGGTGATTGACCAAGAGTAAAAAACGCCGAGAGGCGTTTTTTTATGCATGGTGATATCGACTATGTTCTCTGCAGGCTCGACAGCGTGATTCTGCAGGGTCAGAAAGAATATCCTCGACTTCAACCTCTTCTTCACAATCTGCACACAGCCCAAATAGGCCAGTATGAATAGCACAAAGTGCGGCATCGATTTTCTCTAGTCGTAAGCCATCGTCATGTAATTTTGTGCTTTTTTCCCTTCTACATAATTTAATCAGATGCGCTGTCGGGACGTTAGAAACGTCCAATCCGGTTAGGCCAATCAATGCATCTTCCAATCTGCTGCGTACCGCTTCCTTCTCATTCGCGAGCTTTTGTTGTAGCTGTGCTACAGTTTCTGTATCAATCATTGTGATCTCTCGGTGCGCGTTGTAACCGGATCAGTGTAGTGATACCAGCCTTATTTGTTCTGATATATATCAAGACATAACGAGTTAGGTTTGAGCAATGCGTATATTGACCCTGCAGTTTGTCGGTATTTAGCCGTTCGCTAAACGGTTATATTTGCAACCTGCTCAACAAAAGTCAGAACAAAAAGGATGTACGAGATGGACACTAACTTTAAAGACCCGTTTAACTTTGCTTATTTCTTGGGAATGATCGCTGTGCTGCTCATTCCTACGCTGCCAGCTACCTTGACCTGGATTGGCATGCTAAGCAGATAAAACCCTGTTTGGGAGGAAGAGTGCAAGAGTCGATTAAACGCATACTGCTTCTGAGTATCGGATGGGTCTGTGTACTGTTAGGTGTGATTGGCATCTTTCTCCCATTATTGCCAACAACCCCTTTTATGCTTCTCGCTAGCGCATGTTTCATGCGTGGCTCTCCCCGTATCGCTCACTGGCTCCATAACCATCCAACCTTTGGTCCGGCGATCAATAACTGGAATGAGCACCGGGCCATTGACAAGAAAATTAAGCGACGGGCAACTGTCTTTATCGTGCTCAGCTTTTCACTCTCTATCGTGATTGTTCCTGAGCTTTGGCACAAGATCATGCTAGTGACCATGTGTGTCGCACTTTTATTTTGGTTTAACCGTTTGCGTGAAATCGAACCTGTTGCCGGAGCCTCAGAAAATACATAACATGAGCCCTTCGTCTCCCCATCGGCTGGCTATTGAAAGCGCGCGTAAATGGGGTCATTTACTTCCAGCATTATCGGAAGCCACATACCGTGGTGAGTCATTATGAGCCAAGACAAAATCGCATTTATCAAAGACAGCATCAAAACCATTCCTGACTATCCAAAACCAGGCATTATGTTCCGCGACATCACTAGTCTGATGGAAAACGCAGAAGCGTATAGAGCGACCATTGGCTTGCTCGTGGAAAAATACAAAGATCAGGGTTTCACAAAAATTGTGGGTACTGAGTCCCGTGGCTTTCTGTTTGGAGCACCATTGGCACTGGAATTAGGCGTCGGTTTTGTTCCTGTTCGTAAACCAGGAAAGCTGCCACGTGAAGTGATCAGCGAAAGCTACGAACTCGAATACGGCACAGACAAGCTCGAAATTCACACGGATGCTATTGTTGAAGGCGACAAAGTACTGATGGTTGATGACTTGCTTGCGACTGGCGGTACGATTGAAGCAACCACTAAACTAATCCGCCGTTTGGGTGGTGATGTCGCCCATGCAGCATTTATCATCAATCTGCCAGAAATTGGCGGAGAAAAACGTCTTCAAGAGAATGGCATCGACGTTTATAGCATCTGCCAGTTTGACGGTCATTAATCGAGCGTTCAAACCGTTGGAGCAAGAAGAGCGTGTTCGTCAAGATCGCGCTCTTTTTACGTCTGTGCTAGCATGGCAGCAGACTATTGGAAGAATTTATAACGCATGAGTTATCAGGTACTAGCCAGAAAATGGCGACCACACCAGTTCCAAGATGTGGTTGGCCAATCCCATGTATTGACCGCTTTAGCGAATGCGCTCGATCACAATCGTTTACATCACGCCTATCTGTTCAGTGGCACGCGCGGTGTGGGTAAGACCACTATCGCCCGCATCTTTGCCAAAGGCTTGAACTGCGAACAGGGTGTAACCTCAACGCCTTGTGGAGTGTGCTCGACCTGTCAGGAAATCGATCAAGGTAGGTTTGTTGACCTGTTGGAGATTGATGCTGCTTCACGCACCAAAGTAGAAGATACTCGTGACCTTCTGGACAACGTTCAGTACAAACCCGCTCGTGGTCGCTACAAAGTCTATCTGATAGACGAAGTGCACATGCTCTCGCGCCACAGCTTTAACGCGTTACTCAAAACACTCGAAGAGCCGCCTGAGTATGTGAAATTTCTGCTAGCAACCACTGATCCACAAAAGCTGCCAGTCACCATTCTGTCGCGTTGTCTGCAATTCCATTTGAAGCATTTGGACGCCACGCAGATAAAAGATCAATTGTCACACGTTCTCGAGCAAGAAACGGTTTCAGCAGAACCTAGAGCACTGTCCCTTATCGCACGTGCGGCTGAAGGCAGTATGCGTGATGCGCTATCGCTGACTGATCAAGCGATTGCTTTAGGTAATGGCAGTGTTCTCGAAGGCCAAGTAACAGAAATGCTGGGCACTTTGAGCACCGATCAGGCGATCTTACTGCTGGAAGCGTTGGCAGAAGGCCATGCAAACCATGTGATGCAGTGCTTGACGCACTTAGCCGAAGTGGGTGTTGAGTGGGATGGACTATTAAAAGAAATAGCGGGGCAATTGCATCGCGTGGCCATGGCGCAAGCCTTACCTGAGTCTGTTGATGCTTCATCTCCGGATGCAGAACGTATTTTGATGCTGGGTCAATCCATTTCTCCGCAAGATGTACAACTTTACTACCAGATTGCGTTGCAGGGACGTCAGGATTTGCCTTATGCACCGGATGGGCGTGCAGGTCTTGAGATGGTGTTGCTGCGAATGCTGGCATTTAGGCCAGTCACGTCTCAGCAATATCAGCCTTCTGTGGTTAGCGTCCCTACGAATGAAGCAGGGAAAGCACCAGCGGTGTCTGCACCTCAGTCCAACTCCAGGCTTGAAACGTTAAAAGCACAGGTTGAAGCTAGTCGTACAGTGAGTAAGGCTGCTCCTGCTCCTGCTCCTGCTCCTGCTCCTGCTCCTGCTCCTGCTCCTGCGCAGCCAGCGCTTAATCCAACGCAGTCTCAACCTATTCAAGCTGCTCAGCCGAATGTGGTTCAGGACGATCCTCAGATGTCTGCGCATATGGCAGCGATGGAGATGGAAGCGCAGCGGGAAACTGAGTCCCATGCTGACTACGATTTGCCGTCTCAACCAACGGTAGTAACATCACCTCAGCAGCCTCAGCAGCCTCAGCAGCCTCAGCAAACAGCACCTTCTTCCGCAGGGAGTCTGGTGGCCGCACGCAACATGTTGAGAAGCCGGGTTCGTCATCAAGAGGGCCAATCGCCAAAAAAGGGTAGTGCGGCAACAGCCGGCGGTGATGCACTGTCGGTTATCGACCGGATCGCAGCAAAACATAAACCTGCTGATCCTGCTGTTTTTCAGCAAGCGTCGATGCCGAATGAAAATGCCGCGACCCAAGATGAAGCTTATCGTTGGAAACCGACCAAGATAGAAACGGCCGAAGAAAAGCCCGTTACTGTTACGCCGGATAAGATTAAAAAAGCGCTGCAACACGAGCGCACGCCGGAAATGCGCGATAAGCTGGAAAAAGAGTCGATTGAGTTGGATGAGTGGAGTCGCATTGCCAGCGCGCTGGAAGCACCGCGATTGGTCAAGCAGATGGCATTGAACGCATCCATGGAGCGACATGGCGACCAGATCAATCTTTGTTTGCGTGGTGAGCAAGCGCACTTGAACACTGAAAAAGCACAGGCTGCCTTGCTTGATGCTTTAAGCAATCAGCTGGGTACTTCAATAACATTGTCAGTCACGCAGGGAGAAGCGGGAACGACACCGCTGGAATGGCGTGACAGGCTTTATACAGAAAAATTGGCTCAGGCTTCACAAAGCCTGAGTGATGATCCCAATGTTCGCTTTATCTGCCAGCGTTTTGCCGCGCAACTGGATGAAGAGAGCGTTAGACCTATATAAACCTAAAAGGGCTGTGATTTAGATATCTCAGCGCAAAGCTAAATAGAGAGAAGAGTATGTTTGGTAAAGGCGGAATGGGCAACCTGATGAAGCAGGCGCAGCAAATGCAAGAGCGCATGCAGAAGATGCAGGAAGAAATTGCGAATATGGAAGTCACCGGCGAAGCGGGTGCAGGCCTGGTAAAAGTGACCATCACCGGCAGCCACAGTGTTCGTCGCGTTGAGCTGGATGACAGCCTGATGGAAGACGACAAAGACATGCTGGAAGACCTGATTGCTGCAGCCTTTAACGATGCAGCGCGTCGTATTGAAGAAGCTCAGAAAGAGAAAATGGCTTCAGTCACTGGCGGCATGCAGATGCCACCAGGCTTTAAAATGCCATTCTAAGTATGCGTACAAGCCAACTGCTTGAGCAGTTGATGGAAGCCTTGCGTTGTTTGCCTGGGGTCGGTCCCAAGTCAGCACAGCGCATGGCTTTTCATCTTCTGCAACGTAATCGCCAAGGTGGTGTGAAGCTTTCTGAAGCGTTACTTTCTGCGATGACAGATATCGGACATTGCGGTAAATGCAGGACCTTTACTGAGGAAGAGGAGTGTGCGATTTGTGCTAATCCCCGTCGTCAGGAAAACGGTCAGATCTGTGTGGTAGAAAGCCCTGCTGATATTGCTGCGATTGAAGCTACTGGCCAATACTCTGGCCGTTACTTTGTTCTTATGGGGCATTTATCACCACTTGATGGAATTGGCCCTTCTGATATCGGTTTGGATTTGTTGGAAAAGCGTTTATCGTCAGAGTCAATTTCTGAGCTTATCCTAGCAACTAACCCAACGGTAGAAGGTGAAGCGACCGCGCATTACATCAGTGAGCTTTGTCTAGAACATAGTGTCATTGCTAGCCGCATCGCACACGGTGTGCCAATGGGCGGAGAGTTGGAGCTGGTGGATGGTACCACGCTCTCTCATTCGATTATTGGACGTCACCGTCTGGGATAAAAAAAGGCCGCTTAGCGGCCTTTTTAGTTTTTGTCGATCACGACTTGCTGTAAAGCACCAGCGAACCATGGTTCAAACTGGTAAGCAGCAGTGAACCGTCATTCAATACATCAATGCGGCGAACCTTTTCAGCGCCTAGGCGGTAGAAAGTGCGTACCAGAGTCAGGTCCTCCTCTGAAAACTCCGCGGTATCTCCGGTCGTCACATCTTTGATGCTACCGAGCTTGAGTTTCAGATAGCCGCCACTGATTTCCCATTCACCGGACTCGGATATCGACATCACCACTTGAGTATTCTGCTCTTCATTTTTCAACACAATTTGAGTGTCACGGGAATAAGTATTATCGGGCAAAAACACCATATTGCTTTGTTGTTCGGTCTCTGTCAGACCTGCCACATCACGATAATCGGCTTCTTCAATATGATTGATCGTACGTGACTTCCATTCCTTAGATAACAGCAGGTTGGAAGTGCGCATGTCTTCACCGAGGAAAATCCAAGCGCTAGCTAATACTGAAATCAGCAACAAGGCAAATGGACCAAATCGCTTTAGCTGATCACGACGTCTTGGTGCGTTATGACTCAACGACATAGTGCGTCGCTCCCTTGCTGGCTGGTAAGAAGAACATAAGTAATGTTGTCATCTGCGTCTTTGGCACTGTGGATATAGTTCAGGGAAATTTGGTTATCTTGACCGCCCGTCACAATCACTTCTTCCAATTCGCGCTCTTCACGATAGAAACCAATGTACTTTTCAACACAGCGCTGAACCATGGGTTGCCATTGGTTGATACGCGCATTGGTCACGGGAATGTAAACCGGTACATCTTCCACCGTTAAGATTTCCCGAAATGCTTCAGATTTAGGAGTGGAAGCAACGTAAAATGCCAGAGGTACCAGCAATGCGAGCACGAATGCTACCCATGAGCCAAGCGGGATTTTCACCGCAACCGGAGCTCTAGGAATGTCCGCTTGTTCTGGCTGAGGTGCCGATACAGCAACCTCTGTTGGTGACTCTTGGAGCTCGCTTTCAGCTTCAGCAGTTACGATCTCTGCTTCGACAACGTCGTCTTCCATCTCATTGACAGTAGATTTTGGCAGGTCAACTTCCTGATCGTTATAGACTTCTACTGAACACACTACCTGATATCCACGTTTTGGCACGGTTTTGACAAACATCGGGCTTTTCGTGGAGTCTTTCAGGCCTTTTCTTAAGGTAGAAATAGATTGTGTCAGGCTGGAATCGTCGACTTCGAAACCTTGCTTGCGCCATACAAAGTCGTGGATTCGGTTTCGGGTGACAATAGCGTGAGGTTCTTCTATGAGAACCATCAATACTCGGCACTCGTTACTGCCCAGTCGGATCAACTCATTATTTTCATAAAGATCAATCAAAGAGCTGTCGCTGGGAGAAAAAACAAAACGCTCTCCCAGAAGGTAACGGTTCGATTTATTTAACATTCGATTTACTTACCTGCGCGAATCTTGAAAAGTTTGGCGGGTTAACCTCGAAATTGGAGGTGAATAGCGCCTAAATTGGCTAAAAATAAAGACGATTATACCTGAAATGCGAAAAATAGCTCAAGAAATCAAAAATTCCTTGCCTGCCCTTGAATTGGAAAATCGTGACCATATTTACAGGTAGTGATTAAACCAAAATACATTTAGTTTGGGGTTAAAATGAGCGATCAAGCGACTCTACAAAGTAAGGAAACACGTGGTTTCCAATCTGAAGTGAAGCAACTGCTACACTTGATGATCCACTCACTCTATTCCAACAAAGAGATCTTCCTGCGTGAGCTGATCTCTAATGCTTCGGATGCATCTGACAAGTTGCGTTTCAAGGCACTGTCGGATTCAGCACTGTATGAGAGTGATGGTGATCTTCGTGTCCGCCTGAGCGTAAATAAAGAAGCGGGCACTTTGACTGTTGAAGACAACGGCATTGGTATGAGCCGTGACGAGGTGATTGAAAACCTCGGTACGATTGCAAAATCAGGCACAGCAGATTTCTTTAAACAACTTTCCGAAGACCAATCGAAAGACAGCCAGCTGATTGGTCAGTTTGGTGTGGGCTTCTACTCTGCATTTATTGTTGCAGACAAAGTCACCGTTATGACCCGCGCAGCAGGTGCTGAAGCCTCAGAAGGTGTTCAGTGGGAATCGGCTGGCGAAGGTGAATACACCATCGAAGGCATTGATAAAGCGTCTCGAGGTACATCTATTACGCTTCACCTTCGTGAAGAAGACAAAGAGTTTCTGGATGAATGGCGTTTGCGTGACGTGATCGGTAAATACTCTGATCATATTGGTATCCCTGTCGAAATGTGGGAGCAGGAACGCGACGAAGAAGGCAAAGAAACGGGCGAAGGTAAGTGGGAAAAGGTCAATAAAGCTCAGGCTCTGTGGACTCGTTCAAAATCAGACATTTCTGATGAAGAGTACAACGAGTTCTATAAGCATCTGTCCCATGATTTCGCTGACCCACTGCAGTGGAGCCACAACCGCGTAGAAGGTAAAAACGACTACACCAGCCTTCTTTACATTCCATCTAAAGCTCCATGGGATATGTTCAACCGCGATCATAAACACGGCCTGAAGCTTTACGTGCAGCGCGTGTTCATCATGGATGATGCGTCGCAGTTCATGCCAAGCTACCTGCGCTTTGTCCGCGGTTTGATTGACTCAAACGATCTGCCATTGAACGTTTCCCGCGAAATACTGCAAGACAATAAAGTGACTCAGTCTTTGCGTAATGCCTGCACCAAGCGTGTTCTGACCATGCTTGAGCGTTTGGCAAACAATGACGCGGACAAATACCAGAGTTTCTGGAAAGAATTTGGTTTGGTACTGAAAGAAGGACCGGCGGAAGATTTTTCAAATCGTGAGAAAGTCGCTGGCTTACTGCGCTTTGCCTCGACGGAAACAGACAGCAGTGAACAAACCGTTTCTCTTGCTGACTATGTATCTCGCATGAAGGAAGAGCAGGACAAGATTTACTATCTGACTGCAGATTCTTATCAGGCAGCAAAAAACAGTCCTCACTTAGAGCAATTCAAAGCCAAAGGTATTGAAGTCATTCTGATGTATGACCGTATCGATGAATGGCTGATGAGCTATCTGCCTGAGTTTGATGGCAAGCAATTCCAGGCGATCACTAAAGCGGACTTGGATCTCAGCAAGTTTGAAGATGACGCAGAGAAAGAGAAACGCGAAGAAACCGAAAAAGAGTTTGCATCTGTGGTTGATCGAACCAAAGCATATCTTGGTGACCGTGTGAAAGATGTTCGTCCTACGTTCAAACTGTCTGGCACACCAGCGGTGGTGGTCACCGACCAGTTTGAAATGGGTACACAGATGGCGAAGCTACTGGCTGCGGCTGGGCAAGAAGCACCAGAAGTGAAATACATCTTTGAGATGAACCCAGAGCACACTCTGGTGAAGCAAATGGCTGACGAAGCGGACGAAGAAGTGTTCGGACGCTGGGTTGAGATGCTGTTGGGTCAGGCGATGCTTGCAGAGCGCGGCTCGATGGATGATCCATCTCAATTCCTTAGTGCGGTGAACCAACTTCTGACTAAAGGCTAATTGCATAACGATTCATTTTCGTTATTAATATGACCGAGCCCAGCGGGAATGCTGGGCTTATTAACTTCAATACCTAAACGATTTTGTGATCCATAGCCTCTTCTTTTGCCGACCCAATGTCGAATGAAGAAACTAAGAGACCTGAGCCGATGTCAGCGCCAATTGTGTTGAAAACGTCGGGCACGAGGTTGTTTAGGTATCAATATACGTGTATGTTTCGTGTTTTTGCGAAACTCCAAAGTAAATAAAGGGGATAACTATGCGCATCATTCTTCTGGGCGCACCAGGTGCAGGTAAAGGGACTCAAGCGCAGTTCATCATGGAAAAATATGGTATTCCACAAATTTCCACTGGTGACATGCTGCGTGCAGCAATCAAAGCCGGCACCGAGCTGGGCAAACAGGCGAAAGCAGTTATCGACGCGGGCCAACTGGTATCTGACGATATCATCCTTGGTCTGGTTAAAGAGCGCATTGCACAAGAAGACTGTGCGAAAGGCTTCCTTCTGGATGGCTTCCCACGCACTATTCCACAGGCAGACGGCCTGAAAGACATCGGCGTAGTGGTTGACTACGTACTGGAATTCGACGTGCCAGACAGCGTTATCGTTGAGCGTATGAGTGGTCGCCGCGCGCACCTGGCTTCTGGCCGTACTTACCACGTGGTTTACAACCCGCCTAAAGTGGAAGGTAAAGACGATGTAACTGGCGAAGATTTGGTTGTTCGTGATGACGACAAAGAAGAAACCGTACGTGCTCGTCTGGGTGTATACCACGATCAAACAGCACCGCTGATTGCTTACTACTCAAAAGAAGCGGAAGCAGGTAACACCAAGTACCTGAAATTTGATGGTACTCAGCAAGTTGCTGAAGTAAGCGAAGAAATCGCTAAAGCGCTGGATTAATATCCCCAGTGTTTAAAAAAAGGGCAATCAATACGATTGCCCTTTTTTGATCTTTTTCTCCCAAAGAAAAGTAGTGGTATCCTCGGGGTAAAACAATCTGTGTTGCAGGACGAAATGGAAAACAAAAACAACAAAGTAGGAGTATTGCTGGCTAACCTCGGCACACCGGAAGCACCGACCGCACAAGCAGTAAAAGCCTTTCTCAGCGAATTTCTTCATGATCAGCGTGTCGTCGATATGACACGTTGGCTGTGGTGTCCGCTATTGCACGGGATTATCTTGCCTGTGCGTTCTCCCAAGGTAGCAAAACTCTATCAAACCGTCTGGATGGAAGAAGGTTCACCACTGATGGTCTACTCCAAGCGTCAAAAAGAGGCGTTGGAGCGGGAAGCGGGATTACCTGTTGAGCTCGGCATGACGTATGGCAACCCAAGCATTCTGACGGGTGTTGAAGCGTTAAAAGCCAAAGGCTGTAATAAAATTCTCGTGCTGCCGCTTTATCCGCAGTACTCGCGCACCACGACAGCGGCTGTTTTCGACAAAATTGCGAAATCACTGAAGCAAATGCCCGAATTACCAGAGTTCCGTTTTGTGAACCACTACTACAGTGAAGACAGCTATATCGAAGCGCTGGCGCAATCGGTTGAAGCCCACTGGGCAGAGCATGGTAAACCTGACATGCTGCTTTGCTCTTATCACGGCATTCCAAAACGCTACGCAGACAACGGTGACCCGTACCAGAGTCACTGTATAGGAACAACAGAAAAACTGGTGGCAAGATTGTCCAGCGATGTACCGCTGAAAACGACATTCCAGTCGCGTTTTGGTCGTGAAGAGTGGCTACAGCCCTATACCGACAAAACGCTAGAAAGATTGCCAAGTGAAGGGGTGAAGCGTCTGGATGTGATTACGCCGGCGTTCTCTGCGGATTGTTTGGAGACATTGGAAGAGATTTCTGAGCAGTGCCATGAGAGCTTTATGGAAGCTGGCGGCGAGTCATTCAGATACATCCCTTGCCTCAATGATTCTCCTGCTCATATCGACATGATGAAGCTGTTGGTAGAACGAAATACCAAAAGTTGGTAACGCCTTCTTTTCATTTTCGTTTTATGCCCGGGCTGATTTTTCACCCGGGCATATTTTTGTCCGAAAGATTCCTCGCTGAAATTTGTGTGATAGAATTCGCACTTTCGCCACAACAACGACGCATTGAATCATGAAATTCCCGGGCCAACGCAAGTCTAAGCATTACTTTCCTGTCCATGCACGCGATCCACTTTTGGTGCAAGCGAGCGAGCAGCGCAAGCTGAAACGTCCACATGTTATCGGTATCGACCAGACGCTGGTGGATATTGAAGCGAAAGTAGCCGACGATTTCGTTGCGAAATACGAGTTGAGTAAAGGGCATTCTTTGGTGATTGATGACAAGCGCGCAGAAGCGCTGTATCAAGAACTCAAAGATAACAACATGGTTAGTCACGAGTTTGCAGGCGGTACTATTGGTAATACGTTGCACAACTACTCAACGCTTGCCGACGACAAGTCTATTCTGCTTGGTGTCATGAGCCAAGACATCACGATCGGCAGCTATGCATATCGCTATCTTTGTAACACTTCAAGCCGCATGGACCTTAACTACTTGCAGGCAGTTCAAGGGCCAATTGGTCGTTGTTACACGCTGATCAGTGAAGAAGGTGAGCGTACTTTCGCTATCAGCGAAGGTTTGATGAACCAGCTTCACGCAGACTCTATCCCAGAGCATATCTTCAAAAATGCATCTGCATTGGTACTGACCGCTTATCTGGTTCGCTGCAAGGAGGGTGACCCAATGCCTGAAGCGACGATGAAAGCGATCGAATATGCGAAGAAACACGACGTACCTGTGGTAATGACTATGGGCACCAAGTACGTGATTCAAAACAATCCGCAATGGTGGCGTGACTTCCTGTCAGAGCATGTTTCTGTTGTTGCAATGAACGAAGAAGAAGCGGAAGCGCTGACTGGTGAGTCTGATCCTTTGTTGGCGGCAGACAAAACCCTTGAGTGGGTAGACATGGTGCTATGTACAGCTGGTCCTGTGGGACTTTACATGGCTGGCTACACGGAAGAAGAAGCCAAGCGTGAAACCAGCTTGCCGTTGTTGCCTGGCTCAATTGCCGAATTCAACCGCTACGAATTCAGCCGCCCAATGAAAAAGTCGGACTGTGAAAACCCATTTAAGGTTTACTCACACATTGCGCCTTACATGGGTGGCCCAGAGCGTATAAAGAACACCAACGGTGCGGGTGATGGTGCATTGTCAGCGGTACTACATGATATGTCTGCAAATCGCTATCACCGTGATAACGTGCCAAACTCCAGCAAGCACGCCCATTCGTTCCTGACCTACAGCTCGTTCTCTCAGGTATGTAAATACGCCAACCGTGTAAGCTATGAAGTGCTGGCGCAGCATTCACCACGTTTGTCTCGTGGCCTGCCAGAGAAAGAGGATTCTTTAGAAGAAGCGTACTGGGAACGTTAATCTCTTCGACTTAACTAAGCACCAACTGAGTTGTGATTAGCGACTTTAAAAAAATCCGCCACTTGGGCGGATTTTTTAATTGGTAGGGAGAACGACTCGAATGAACTGGAGTCGTTGGGCTTAAGACAGTCTCTTAGCCCATGTATTCGTCGCGCGGACGAGTGTGTGATAAAGGGTATCAAAAGACGCTTTGGGCTCAAGGATGGGATCTTCGATATCGCTAAGGCCAATCCATTGGCCGATTAGCATGGTTTTGCCTCTCGAACCTGGAGAAAGCAGCGCGACTTCCTCAATATGCTCATGGGACATCACCAAAATTAAATCAAAGCCATCGCAAAGCTCTGGCGAAAGCTGACGCGCATTGTGGTTAGAAATATCAAGGCCATTTTCGTGACATACTTGCTGGCTATATGGATGAGCCATTGCGTCAAGAAGATTGCTCTTGGTAACTGCAGTGCCGGCTGATTCAATGACAAATTCTGGCAAAAGCTTCTTTAGCAAAGCCTCTGCAATTGGTGACCGGCAGATATTCCCAGTACACACCACGAGAATGTGCTTAAACATGTTCGGACTCCTTTAAGCGATCTACCTGATTTGATTTCGGGGGTATAGAGACTAACTGCCCCAAAGCAGGTAAAGCCGAACATGCATTGGCAATGAAGAGTATCAGGATAAATGTCAGCGCATTCGCCATTGGCTGAAGGTTAAAATCCACACTGATATGAATGAGCATACCAATGATGGACATGATACAACCCAGCGCTATTCCTTTCATTGTTCGGCTATGTCTTTTCCGAATCGTATGGAAGGCGCGCGCAAAGGCCAAAAGTACCACGATGCCTAAAAGCAATGTCGCTGGAATTCCTGCTTCGACCATAAACTGGATATAGTCATTATGGGCATGGTCATAGAACCCAATATCGGCCTTGGAATACATGGGAAAGACCGTGTAAAAGCTCGCCATACCAGTGCCGGTGAAAGGGAAGTCCCTGATAATATACAGTGACCATACCACCACCTGATCGCGGGACTCCGCGCCAAGGGAGGTTTCAACCAAGCGCTGTTTAACCTTTTCCAGCCCGAATAAGGCACCCACAACGATTGTGTCGACAGCAATAACACTGCCCACCAAGATGGTTAAAGCACGTGGCTTATTTTTATAAAACACCAATGCAAGTAAACCACCGATTGCTGTCGCGGCAAAAAAAGCAGTATTTCCCATTCTCGAACGTGTCATTACCAACGCAATCACCATGATCACAAGGCAGAGGCGTATATACATTTTCCGGCTGAGAATACCTTCCATCAGTCGTTTAACAAACATATGGCGCGACTCGGAAGGGGAGGTATGAAGCTGAGAGACGATAAGGCCAATACCCATACAAAGCGTCATCATCAAATAATTTGCTAAGTGGTTCTTGTAAACAAAAGAGCCAGTGGCAATCCCTTTTTCACTATAACCAAATATCAGGCTCTCTTCGATATCAAGCAAAACGACCATTGCTGCGTAGAAGGCCTGTAAGGTGCCGCTAACCACAATTACCAATACCACTTGCTTAAGTCGCTTACTGGAGTTCACGAGATATATGGCGTTGAAAACCAGCATGGTGTAGGCAATCCCTTTGAAAAGAGACGCCAATGTCATTCGAGAATCAAGGGAAATAAAACCTTCGGGTGCTCCAACGAGTTGGTAAATCTCGGCACTTTTTCCAGAAAAGACGGCTAGTACTTCCCAAGGAAGAGGAAGAGTTTGAAACAATACCCATAGCTGGAACAGTGCCAAACCAGAAAGAAGCCATTTGTAATGCTTTAACGGCTCGAAAGGTAAATTCCCCCGATAGGCGATGATCAGCAGTATTGATTGAAATGCTATCCAGAATTCCGCAATTGACCATGCCCAATCTCGATTGCTCCCAAGGGGGATAGGTAACCAAATGATAAGCGCGAGTAGGGAATAGAACGAGGATTTTTCAATAGACGCCATGTGAATCACTCAATTTGTGAGTACAACAAAAAGCCCAACGAACGCTGGGCTTTGGTGGGGTGAATCTTTTCTGAAAATGATTAGTTTGGAGAGATGACGTCTTCACCACCCCCACCTTGGCCGCCGACTGCCGGCGCTGATGGTGGAGCAGGGCCAACGGCAGCGGTTTGGATACCAGCCGCGGTTGCTTCTGCGATTTCTGTTGGGTCAAGCCCAGCCAACAGTGCCGCAGTCGTAATGTTTTCGTTGGCAATCCCTGCATCTCGGGCAAACTGCGCAATTTCAATCGCTTTGTCCGGCGCGGCGGTCATTGCTGCCTGAATCGCGAACTGAGGGTCGACGCCTTCCATCTCCAACAATAAAGCGAGGATTTCAACTGCGAACTCGGCGTTTTCAAACAAAACGTTCTGGTATGTTTCCTCGCTTGGAACATCACCGAGTTGTGAAATGATGGATTGACGCTGTTCGTCACTTTCGAAAGCAAAGGCCATTGATGACAAAGCCAAGCTTGTTACACCGAAAATGGTGGTGGTAATCTTCATGTTTTTTCCTTGAAAGTGTTTTCAAGAGTCTGATTAAAAAGACTATATCAAAGTTAAAATGATTAAAGATAACTTCAAAGCAATTAGAAAAGCTCAATCAGTGAATGGCTTTTGCTTTTGACTGAAGTGTCGCAATTAGACTGCAAAAATATGTACCAAGCAGTACGCCAAAAACATTGACGATCATATCCAGCCAGGAAAACTGTCTTGATGGGATCTGGGACTGCAGTGATTCGTCTAGTACGACCAAGATCAGGACAAAGAGAGTTGTAACGGGAAGCCCTAAAATAATTCCCTTCGATGAGGCTAGGCGGCAGAGTATGCCCAGCGCGACAGAGCCAAACATATGCAGATAAATGGCACCACCGATCATGAGTTCAGTTGCTTTTATATGGTTGCCCCAAATACCGGCAGATTTCAGTACTGAAGCACCACCCAAGAAAGACAACATTGCGATGAGGATAAAAAACGGAGCTTTATGAACGCTATACACAGGCTTTGACCCTAATAGTGTTGAAAGCAAGCAGGTTACACATTCTTTGTTTCGCGGAGGAGTAAGAAATCATAGTCTCCAGCGCTTCTCTGTGACGCCATATACGAGCCAAAGAAACAAGATGTTTAGATGCCAAAACTTGTTCATCCAAATCTGCTTTTTCCCACCTTGTAAAAGTATACTCAATCATGAGTAATCGACTCGATGGGGCATATGGGCCGAAAAGTGAAGCTAAATGAATGTATCTATCGCGCTCACGCTTTGATTCTGAGAGCTTTGCTAACTCAACGTAAGTATTGGACCAAGTGGGTCTTATGTGGGTACTGGTCTGCAGAACTGATTGTGAATCAAGGTAGGACTCATCCTTTTTTTCAAGGTATGACATCCACTGGTCGAAGAGCACAATGCTGTTTAACTGGTGAGCGGTCGCCGATGAAGCTAATGCCGCTTCCATTAGCTGCTCATCGTTTTTACGTAATGGCTGGTTGGGATGTTGTGAAAAAGAATCGAGCCTAGTCGTTATTGCGTTTGCAGTTAGTGCATCTTCAAGAGAAAGTGGAGCTAAGACGGCCAATAACAACGCGAAAAAAAGTGCAGTTACAGAAACAAAATAAAGTTTCATATGCAGCTTAGCATCCCAATAAGTTTCAAATTTAATTTCCTTTTGTCAAACCAAAGCTGGACTTGGAGCGTTATTCGCTTCCAAGTCCATATTGCTTTTACCTTAATGTACTAGAACGATAGGTGTTGTTGAGAAGCCAGCTAGGCATTTCGTACTGTGGAATTTTACCATCTTGCGTAATGTTGGTTTGATGGTAAGAGTGCTGGTTCCAGATGCGAGTAGCGTTTTTCCATTGATTGCCATTAGACTCAAAAACGCGCACGCCTCGATGCGTGTTGAAACGGGAATCATAATCGTTAGAAACAACAATTAACTCTGCATTATCATCACCTTCTAGGTCAACAAGGATAGGATATTCCCAGAGCGTAGCACTAGAATTTGCTACTGATAGCAATGATTCACCGGTCGCTCCATGGAGTACTTGTACGCCAAGTTGATCTTGAATAATAAGCTCATCACTTCCATCTGCATCAAAATCAAAGGCACTTACACCAATTTTTCCGCTAGTACCGTCACTAATCTCGCGAGTCCATACCAAATTACCGTCCACATCATGCATGTCTACGCTTTTATAGCCTGAATATGCAATCCCTAAGTCCCCATCCTCTAAAAATGCGGATATGGCTTGGACGCCGCCACCATGTGCGAGTCCTTTATCTAACTCCCAGATTACCGTACCGTCTTCATCGACGAGCGCAAAGTAATGGCTATTGTTGTACGACCCTGGTACAGAAACAATCAACTCTGGAGTGCCATTGCCATCTGTATCTGCCACGGCAGAAAACCAAGCACCTTTACCTTTCGGGTGAGACCAAAGGAGTTGGCCAACCGAATCGTAGAGGTTACCTCCAGCAAAAATAACTTGCTCAGAAGCGTTTGTGGCTTTGAAAGAGATCGCGCTTGGTGACCAAGCATGAGAAAACAAAAAACCGGTATCAGAACTATATACGGCATCAGCGTTCAAAATTTCGGGTATACCGTCTTGATTTATATCGCTGACACCGATGTTGCTAACACTTCTTCCATAACGCTCAATTTGCTTTTTAATCCTTCCACTATGGCTGAGAATGTTAATAAATTTATCTTCACGATTAGCGACTATCACTTCAACCAGGCCGTCGTTGTCCACATCAGCTATCGCTGGTGAATATCGAGGGTCAGCAAAAATAGCACCATCTTCGTAGTTCCAAAGATCTGAGCCATCCACTCCGCTTAACGCTCTAACAATACCCGGCTTTGCATAGTTAGATCCGTTAAATGACGTTATAACAATGTCTGCAACATCAAGGTGATTGATTTCTCCATCGCCATTGTCATCATTAAGTTGTCCTACTACTGGTGTCATCATTACTTGATTAAAGTCGGGGAAAATACTACTTCCGCTCCAATGCCACTTTAGCTGAGTATTTAGAGTAGGGGTCGGTAGCTGGCCATTGAAGGGCAAATAACCCAATGACATTGAGCCTTTCCAGCTATTGGCTATTATTCCAACGTTTGAAGAACCAGATGGTGCAACAATATCGGCATAAGGAGACAGTACCAATCCTTCAATAGATACACCTGATAAGCTCAGCGAGGTAGCTTCGAAAATATTAAATACTGCTTTTTGTTTATGGGGAGAAAAGTCAGATAAACTAATATTACTCAATGGTTTGAAATCAGGTTTATCACCACTAATATTTACAATAATAGTAGCTTCATCAGGTATGCACTGTAGATATATCGAATGTGCCTTTTCAAGTTCGAAACCGTCCAAATTGAAAACTTGAACATCACTAAGACAGTCACCCTCTAAATATAACCCACCCCATTGAAGCGTTACACTTCCGTTACTATCTAACTTGCTTAGGTTGTTGGATAGCACCTGATGCTTGTTCTCAAGCGCGTTGAAATCAATTGGCATGTCGGAGTACCCAGTAATGGTGCTACCATTTGCCAACCCCAAGTATATTGATTCAGACACATTGGATGTATCACCACCAACAACACCACTTCCTTGATATAGTCGTCCATTTACGTAGTTCAAATCCCCTCCGACAATCAGAGAGTGACTGGTTGCTGGAAATGAGTCCTCGCCATACAGTATACTATATCCGTTTAGCGATGCATTTCCTGCAACGGCCAGTGGGCCCTCACTCGATGAATGTGGAGAACTAAAATTACCAAATATTAAAGCACTATAATCATTTGTTATGGCATTGGTGTTAGCGGCGAAGGTTAAAATTAATATACCAAGTATTTTTTTCATTTCTTTCCCTGATTAAATCTTTAATGGTAAACGTCTGTATGAAAAAGAATTATCACGATGTGTTATCGAGATAAAAATTTCCTTTTTATCAACATCCAGGCAAACCTTGAGTTGGTGACTAAGTAACGACGCCACATTCTTCGAGGTTCTTGATAAACTCGATACAGCCACTCAAATCCATATTTTTGCATCCATAGTGGAGCTCGACTAACTTTTCCTGCAACCACGTCAAAAGTCCCCCCAACGCCCATGACGAAATCAACACCAAGATGATCTTTCCACTTGTTTATAAAGTTTTCTTTTTTGGGAGAGGTTATAGCTACAAATAATAATTTTGCCCCGGAGTTCCTTATTTTTTTGACGACTTCTTCTTCGTTTTCCCAAAAATATCCGTCATTATATCCTGCTATATCTAGGTTAGGATATAGTTCCATGGCTTTGTCATGAGTCTTTTTAACTACTTCATCCGTTGCTCCTAATAGAAACACTGGAAATTCTCGGATGGCACTCATTCTTAAAAGCTCATGGAATAAATCAACACCAGCGACACGTTCCGGGATATGATGTCCGAGAAATCTAGCTCCAAAAACGACACCCATGCCATCAATATTGATAATGTCACAGGCGCTAACAGATTCGGCCAATTTTTTATCTCTACGCATGTTAACGATCTTTGCAACATTAACGACGACATGTTGCAGAAACTCTCCACGTTCAATTCTGTCTTCTATAAGAGATACAGTTTCTGACATCGTCCCTACATCCATGGGGGAGTCTAAAAATTCAATACGTTTCATAGGTACTCTCATTTTTTAATGAATCGAGGTGTGACTTTGAATATGGTGTAAGGTGTAACTACTGAATTATGACGCTGTATAAAATGTTTTATTTGTTAGATATGGAAAGACAAATACATAAATGACTATATGAAATTCAATTTAATGTTGGAGGGTGGGGTTTTGATTGCCCCCCGATTTTTTCACGTTCTTTCCATTTAAAAGGAATTTCAATGGCCTTACTTTTTCAATTATTAAATAATGGCTGGTTATAGTTAAAATAAGACACAGTGTAACTAGAATAAAAAAAGAAAAGTGAACATTGAGTTTGTTTAATGTGTCTCCTATGGTAATAACTAAAATGTTAATCATTAATGGATGTAGTAAATACACAGTATAGCTACAACTGCTTAAAAATGAGGTGATATATCCCCGCTTCCCTAAAAGGTTTAGCATTGAAATTATTGAGAATGATAGCAATAAGACAATATAAAGATCGGCAATATAAACCATATATTTGTTATCAGTTAGTTCTGATAACAAATAAATAGAAACCGTGGCAATAATTGCTATAGTGGAATTCTTAATGTTTGCTATGCGGAAGAATTCTTCTCTAGCATGCCATATTAAAATTCCAAATGCGAAGTAGCTATAATGATAGAAAAGCAGTCCCACATCAACAAACATAAAAGTTTCACTATACATAGGCTGCGATAATAGTTTTAGGAATATTGTAAAAATGGGAATGAGAAAGTATGAGAATACAATCATCCACTTTTTTAATCTTTTTATTTTTGTCTTGTTTATTATGCTGTATTTAACTAAAGGGTAGGAAATTATACAGTAAATGATCAGGTTTCCTATAAACCACAAATGTGCGAGCCATTCGCCATAGACTATGTATCTATATAGAGTATTGAAGTCAAAGTTATGACTTGTAAGGTTAAGTAATGTATTTATAGTTGCTCCTGCGAAAATTAAAGGAACCCCTAATACAATCATTCTGTTTTTTATGGCATTTCTGTAGGTTTTTCTTTCAACCAACATTGTAAAGAAAAAACCTGATAGTAAGTAAAAAGATGACATCCTGAAAATATGAATAAAGTCTATAATAATATTATAGACACCATTACTATGGTTTAGTACTGCCCGAGAATTAACGTCGATAGCAAATGCTACTGAGGAATGTATTACAACACCAAGCATCATTAAAATAGCACGTGTGAAGTCTAATCCGTGATATCGCATTATGAAGCCTTATTTTTTTCGTAAAAAGAAAAAGAATAATATACCCACGCTTGAGTCCAACGCATGTAATTGACCTTATTGGAAAAATACCGACCCGACTGATATATAAATCTATTTTCTTTTGGCAAATACATTTGCTTAATGGATGTTTCGATAATTTTTTCCGTTAATAATAGGTCATCTTTTGTTTTTCCTACTTTCAATAGAGTTAGTATTGCTTGAGAGACGCTATGCATATCTAGTGGATAGAGGTTGTCACTATAGTATTTTGCTGTTCCGTTGGCTTCGAAAAGGTTAGATTTATAATAACGTAATCCTTTCTCTATTGCCTCGTCGAACTCGTTGGTTTTTAGAGAGCGGCTAATGACATCCAGTGCTTCTAAATTATAACCGGTATGAAAACCATCGATAAATTGATGGTGGTGACGAGTGCCGTAAACCCATGAACCATCGTCTTTCTGCTCTTTTACTGATTGCCTTGCTACTTGCAGAGCAAGGTTTTTATAATGAATGTTATCTGTAAGTGAAGCCACTTTGGCTACCCATGCTGCACCCCAAAGGCTAGCATTATGAACAAAAACATTTTCACCGGGTATATAAGCGAAGAATTTTCGACCCTCATGTTTTGTATAGAGTGAATTTACTATAAAATTTGCTGCATCTAATGCGGGCTTTTTGTAGCGTAAATCGCCAGTAACCTCACTGAGTTCAAGTAATGCCTGTGCTACGTAAATAGTAGTAATTACGTTTGGTTTTCCTTTTGGAACGAAAAACGCTCTAGCATTCCAATCGAAATGATAACCCCAACAACTGTATTGCCAGATTTTGTTGTCGCTTTGCTGGCTAAGTAGCCAATCGCCTAGTTGTTTGGCCTCTTCAAGATATTCACGATTGCCAGTGATTTTATATTCCTCGATCATGCCTAGGATAAAAAGACCAATACCTTTTGGGTTACGGCCTTTAGGAATCAAGCAGAGTCGTCTAAAATTAATTGGCATACGTTTATGAAATTGTATCCAAAAAAGCCCCAATATGCCTTTTCTAAGTGATGGTAAATAGTCGAAAATTCGACTATTCAAACCATCAAAAGGATCTTGGCCAGCGAAATCGTTGTTCTTAGCATCGATAAAAATTTTCTTTGTGATTTCCCCAATTTTCATAAAAAACTAAATCCCCAATTAATCAATGCTTGAAAGAATGCTTAGATCAACATTCATAGAAGAACCAATCATCATGGATTCGACAGCCATTATAGAAGCTAGACTATTTGATAATAAGCAATTGTAGTCAATACAACTTTCTCCAGATTTCAATGAATCAATCCAGCTATTTATCATCATTGATTGACCTTTGTCTTGTGAAGGTTGCTTTAATACTTCTTTGGTGGTGTCACTTGAATACAAAATGGCTTCTTTAAAGTCATTTATTACTGCAGATCTTCCGCCACCAAAAACTTCAACATACTCTTTTTGCAATGCTTTGGACCCATCGGATATATAGGTGATAGAAGCGACAGAGCCATTTTCAAAAGATAAATTAATGATTACATTATCATTAAGAAGTGCAGATTTATCATTTCGAGCTGTTCCAAAAGCATGAACAGTTTTAGGGTTACTTTGGACTATGGCTGAAGCTAAATCGACGAAATGGCAACCTTCACCAATGATCCTTCCTCCACCAGTATGAGGATCTTGGATCCAATGCTCTTTAGGTATATGGCCTGCATTTACCCTAATATTGACAATTAGAGGCGTTGTTATTGGCTTAAAGTGGTTAATTACATGCTTGGTGCATGGGGCGAATCTTCTGTTAAAGCCTACCATGATTTGGCTATGCGGATTTGATTGCTTTGCGTTATCAATCAATGCTAGTTCGTTAACTGTTAAGGCTAAAGGTTTTTCTACGTACACATGTTTTTGGGCATTGACTGCGGCTATAACAGAGGATGCATGTGTGTCATGTCTTGTGGTAACCATGATTGCATCAGTGTCTTCGGTAAGGATTTCGTCGAATTCTGCAGCGCAATAGGAAAACCCGAACTGTTTTGCTACACCTTGAGCGGTTCTGCCGCTAGCAGTAACCAAACCTCTAAGCTGTACCTTTGAATTCTCGACGATTGGTGGCAGTAAACTGGCTGTTGCATAATTGCCGGCACCAAAAAATGATAGCCCTATCTTTGAACTGTTTATTGGGTTTGAATTGGTTTCTATCCTAGAAGGGTGTGTTAATGAAGAATCATTTGACTGATATTGCATTAGAATACCGAGATAAGGTTCTTTTTTGGCCCCTTCGATGAGGTGATAGGCCTCTGCAGCTTGTTCGACGGTAAAACGATGTGACACCAAAGACGTTACATCCACTTTTTTCTGACTAATTAGATCCAAAAATGTCTGCATATTTCTCTGTTCTGTAAACCGAACATACGCTAGTGGGTAATCATTGCCATTTTCTTCGTAGAATGGGTCATATCGGCCAGGGCCGTATGATCTAGAAATTACGATACTTATTTCTTTTTTGAAGTAATCTTCTCGTGGTATATCCATTCGCACAGCTCCCACCACGACAACGCGTCCTTTTGAGCGAGTCGCTTCACCGCACAACTCAATAGGTTGGTTGCTGGCTGTACCTGCACATACTAAAACACCGTCAACGCCATGCCCTGACGTAAGCTCTTTACACAAACCAGCAATGTCAGAGCCTGGAGTAGCAGCTATAGCTCCAAATTTTTTGGCTTGATTAACCAGCGCTATATCAAGGTCTGTGGCAATAACGTTACAGCCATTAGCACGGAGTAATTGGACTGCAATTTGGCCCAAAAGCCCTAACCCTAATACAAGAAAGGTCTCGCCTAGTTTGGGTTCCGCTAGCCTTACACCTTGAAGTGCGATCGCACCTACTGTAGTGAAGGCTGCCTCTTCATCGGATACATTGTCAGGGACCCTTGCAATTAGATTTCGAGGTATTGATACAAATTCCGCATGATTTGCGTAGTCGGCCCCACCACACGCAACTCGGTCCCCTGGCTGAATGCCCTCAACAAGCCCTCCAGCAGCTACAACCGTTCCGGTACAGCTATATCCTAGTGGGGAAGGTGAGTCCAAACGCGATTTAACAGTACGTAAAGTCTTTCTTAAACCTTCGGTGTTAACTTTCTGTAGGACCTGCTTTACGAGATCTGGGCGAGCCTTTGCCTTTTGTAGCAAGTTTTTCTTACCCATATCTATTTTGGTTTTCTCTGTACCAGCACTTATTACTGAAACGGTATTTTTAACTAAGATAGATGTATCATTGATGCTGGGAATTGGAACCTCGTTAACTTCAACTTCGCCAGTTCTTAGTGTTTGAGTAACTTGTTTCATCGAATAACTTCCTCGTAAATTTCTTTTAAATCTTTGAATACGGCATCAGGATAGTAATTTTTCACTTTATCGAATGATAATGAGCTGTATTTTTTACGGACAACAGGACATTTCATTTTGCGAATACCCTCACTAAGAGCATCAATATCTCCAGGCTCTAACAAGTATCCATTTACATCATGTTGAATTAATTCGGGTATGGCTGCTATATTCGTCGATATTACAGGTACGCCTAATGACATTGCTTCTAGAATTACAATTGGCATACCTTCTCGATAAGAAGGTAAAACAAGTATGTCTGATGAAGATATGGCTGAATACTTTTCATCTGAATCTAGCCAGCCTAAGTTTTTTATGGTTAATTGTGGTTTCTTTGTAGCTTCTTCAATAGCTGATTCTAATTCTCCAGTACCAGCGAATAGGAACTCAATGTTCTTATCGGCAATGTTTTCTGCAGCTTCAAGTAAATCAAGTACACCTTTGTTTTTGAGGAAGAAACCGAGAAAAAGAACTTTTAAACTCGATAAGTCGGTATGTCTATCTAACAGATTTGAATGAGATAGGTTACGTGGTTCTACAGGGTTCCTCAATGAAGTAACGTTGTCTATTTTGTAGTGTTCTTGTAGATTAATCCTCAGTATATTGCTAAGAACAACTATACTGTTAGCTTTACCTAAAAGCCAGCCAATTAAATTTTTTTGAATGCCAGTTTTATTAAGGAAGAACTCTTCAAATCTACTCGCATGAAAGTTCCATATGACAGGCTTATTTATAGCTTTAGATAACAATAAGAATACGGATTTCCGATAGAAACTTCCATGAGAAGAGCCTTGAAGGTGAACCAGATCTACATTTCTAACCATGGAAAAAAATTTGAACAGAGCTTTAATAAATAAAAGTTGGTTCACTAAAAAATTGGAATGTTTGTAGTTGGTGGTTTTTAATAAAGAATACTCAACATTGTTACTTTTGGCTACGCTATTGAATGTTCTAACGACACTAGCTATACCTCCATTACTCGTTAAGTCAGTACCTATAACTAAAACCTTCATCGAGACCTCTCTGGTTCATTGCTATTACTAAATTTCAATTGAAGAAGTGTTAAGGAAAACAATACATCTAGGAAGAACCTGCTACCACCTTGGAAAAAAACAAATAAGAGATAAGAGAAAAACATAGAACATGCTAGAGAATAAAGCCTTTTGTCTTTATTCTTACATGACGCAATAAGTTTATAAGATAGTGTTAGTACCATTAAATATAAATAAAGTCCTATGATGCCATTATGAGTAAGTGCATCTACAAATCCATTATGAGAAAATACTCTAATCCCAACTACAACCTCCATGTTATCTTTGGAGGGACCAATGCCTGTGCCAAACAACCATGAAATGATGCCGGATTCATACCAGTAAACTAAATTAGCCCATGCCATCCACAGGCGTCCCGAACCGATATTGTAAAACCAATGGTCATATTCTCGTTCATATACACTTCCATCGAACAAGCGCATCATTAATTGTTCATCACCAGAAACTAAAAAAGCGACTATGATGGCGATTAGTAGCCCAATAGGAAGGAGTCGAAGTATTCTTTTTATACCAAAAAATGTATATAGGTAAACAAATATCCCAATAAATATCATCATTAGCCCAGTTCTCACAAGAGTATTGAATATAACTATTAGAGAAAAAATGAATAATGATAAGTATAACGTTCTAGTGATCCTTTTGGTCTGCAGAGTAAACTTATATAGCATTATAAGCCCAATCGCACCCATTGATATGCTGGCAGCATGCCCATTCTGAAATGGACCAGAGTAACCAGTGCTATCTCCTCCTAAAGCAGTTAGTGCTATGCCACTAGATAACTCGGGAAGAACGCCAAAAATAAATGGAATATTAAAAAGAAGTAGGCTGATAGAAATAAAAGATAGTGACTTCTCTACTAATATGTTGGCTCTGTCTGGTGATCTGTTATATATGGTTCCAAAAAAATGTAGTATTAATGGTATGGTAGAGGTTTTTATAACCTCCATAAATGACTCTGAAAAGCTCTTTAATGCACCTAGAGATACAATATGTTTTATGCAATATAAGTAATAAAATAGATTTAACTTAGTTATTCTAATGTCGGAAATTGCTACGAGAAGAAGGCAACCGAGTACAGTGCCTTTCCAAAGTAAAGATATCTTCAATCCAAATATGCTAACGGGTTCTAGGTATACCAAAAAGAAAAATAGTGTGAAAATGAAACTTCGCTTTATCATTTTATCAACTTGCTTATAGATGTAATTATGTTGTCACTGGAGAAAATTTGTTTATAGTTTGAGAATGCATCTTCATTTATAACCACATCCTTAAATTCATATAGTTTTGAAGTCATTGTACTTCTATCCATGTCATGTGTAATTACAATGCCGTTATTTACAGATCTAATTAGTTGGCTGGATTCACTATTTTCATTAGTTAAGCATATGATTGGAACAGGTAAGTTGAAGTATTCGGCAAGTTTACTCGGTACAAATGGTGAGTCATCCATCTTTGCTTCTATTAGTAGTACTGCTCTGGACGACCTAGCAATATTCAATGCATCTTTGTGGCTTAGTTCGCCGGTAAGTTCGAATATGTCACTCCATCGTTTTTCTTTTATTAACTGAATGAATCCATCACATACTCTACCTACTATTTTTACCTTGCTAATATTTAGTGTGTTTAATGAAGATACTAGGCTATAAAAAAAATCAACATTTACTCTTTCTTTCGATAAATGGCCTATATGAACAATATGGTTAGCTTCATCTTTATCAATTTTTAATTCTTTTATATCAAGAGCCATCTGATGTCTTATAATTTCTGACTTATACTTCAACTTAAGGTCTAGTTTTTTTTCAATGAAGTTAACAGCACGACTATTTGTAAGTAGAACACCATCGGCAGAGTTTAAAACAGTTCTACTTTTCTTCTCTTGAAGCCTACTTAGTAAAGGTAAGGCACTGTTACTATATGGTTTGGGCATTATAGAGTGTGGCCAAGGGTCGCTATAAAAACACAACCAATTAAATTCCAATTTACGTCGAATTTTTAGCACAGCTAGATGAGAATCAAAAGGTTCGGATAGCGATACAACGGTAGCCCCTTTTTCTATTATTTTCGACAATTCTTTTGACGCGCAATTTGACCAATCATTACCAAATGTAACCTTTATCTCCTTGGATAGTTTTCTGTATACCCTCTGTAGAGTATTTACATCATATGAGTCTGGTTGTGAAGGTTTGCCTACTCTTAATATACTCAGCTTACTGTTATGGTTTTCGTAATTTTCAAAAGAATTAAGCGTAACTAGTGTGACCTTGTATTTGGTGGTTAAAGCATCAATAAAAAGCTTTGCTTGTATAGACCTCGCGTTTTTCATAGGAGGGAAGTATTTGGCTACCACTATTAATTCTTTCATTTTCTTCTCTATAATAACTATATTAAAAACCAACAAACCGAGGCTAGGTGTATTTTTTAGCTACGCAATAATAGAATATAACTCTCAGTGTCCATATTGATGAAACCAAATAAATTGAAGTGTAAATGTTGCCGTGAAAGTATGTGTATATACAAGCCGCCACAAGGGTCAGTAAGAAAAAGTGGTTTATTGTGATTAGGTCTGATGACTCACCTTTTGCTCCTACCACTGCGGATAGTATTGAATACGGAACCTTGCAAATAACTACTATAAGTACTGCCAACCAAATCTTATAGTTAAACTCTAAGTTTATTATGTCTCTTGCTAAATATAATAAAGATGAATAAATAAGGAATAGTATAGTTGAAAAACTGGAAACCTTTACAATGCTAGTTGTTATATTTATTTTTTTTCCTTTTTTTATAAACACCAATTCCCTGTATCCTACGTAGTTTCCTATTATACCGATTGGAAAAATCAGCATTGAAACCAAATATAGATATGATGTATATGTGTTTATATCTACTCTGTATTGTAGTAAAACCCTATCAAAACTTCCTAGTATTGCAAAAAATAAAAATGAGATTAGGTATGTGTACTGAAGTTTAAATATTTCAGTTTCTTTATAATCTTCATTGCCTCCAGTGGGTTCTGAAATTTTTATAGATGTTACTAATTTCTTATATGTTAGAGATAGTGTGAATATTAATGATGTAATTAATGATGCTATCACAGCTGTCAAGATTATACTTTTTGTTATACTGCCATTAACAATCAAAACCACAGAGAAAATTACTATTGATATAATCTTCCAAGCGTTAATTGCGAGTATGGAGTGTGAGAATTCAGCCCTAAGTCTAAGTAATATAGATAACCCAAATGATAGTGATGAAAGAATGAAAATAATCAATAGAATTGAGTAGTCGTTTGGTGTTTCTATAAACAGCATCCCAACGCAAGGTAATACTATTGCTGACGCGGCGTATGATCTTTTTAGCTGTGTTATTACGTTTTTGGGAATGAACAATGCTTCGCTAGTGATAGTAGTATGTCTTATTAAGACGCTGTCACTTGATAGAAAGCTAAGTGTGAATAAATATCCAATGTAGATCTGTAATAAGCTAAATAGCGCAAACGATTCGCCATCTGAGTTATTCTTGACGATGATTATTGAAATGAATGTGCACAGGGAGGTACCTAACATAATAATTAATGCTAGGTGCTCCTTGAACTTTCTTGTAACTTGCTTATACATTTAAATTAGAACACACCGCGTGTATCTATAACAACTTTCTTCGCGAGTAACGTTTTATCCACATCTTTAAATTGATGATGGTCTACAAGCACTACTATTATATTGGATTTCTCAATAGCAGTTTCCAAACTAGTCTGTTCAACCCCGGAATGTACCAACTTCTCAGGGATTGATTGAACATTTGGCTCTACCGCAAATATTTGTCCAATATTTCTATTGGCTAATTCTTCAACAATTTGTAAGGCTGGACTTTCGCGCAGGTCATCGATATCAGCTTTAAATGCGAGACCTAAACATGCGACTACAGGTCGCTTAAATTCGTCGGCAGCTTTTTCAATCTGATCAATAACGAAATACGGCTTTGAATCATTGGTTAATCGTGCTTGGCGGATGATTTTAGCTTCTTCAGGGCAACTGTCGACGATAAACCATGGATCGACTGCAATGCAGTGACCACCCACTCCCGGTCCTGGGTTAAGTATATTGACTCGAGGGTGACGGTTAGCTAATCGGATCAGTTCCCAAACATTGATCTTCAATTTGTCACTGATCATCGAAAGTTCATTTGCAAAGGCAATGTTCACATCACGGAATGAGTTTTCGGTGAGTTTAGCCATTTCCGCAGTACGCGCGTTTGTAATAATGCATTCACCACGCACGAATGTTTTGTATAGCTCTACGGCTTTATCACTGCACGCCTTGGATAAACCACCTATTACTCTGTCGTTAGCAACGAGCTCTTGAAGCACGTAACCTGGTAATACACGCTCAGGACAATGTGCAACGTTAATATCTGCTGCGTCACCCAAGTCTTGAGGGAAGGTTAGGTCCGGTCTTGCTACTTTTAACCATTCAGCCAGTTTCTCTGTTGCACCCACTGGTGAAGTGGATTCGAGAATGACTAGGTTTCCCCTCTCTAAGACTGGTGCAATGGCGTTGGCGGCTGCTTCAATGTAAGAAAGATCAGGGGAATTACCTTCTTTAAAGGGGGTAGGTACCGCGATCATAAATGCTTCAGCCGGTTCTGGAACTGTTGTAGCTCTCAGGTTTCCAGTGCTCACGACACCACGTACGACGATATCCAAATCAGGTTCAACGATATGAATTTTACCTTGGTTGATTGTATCAACGGCCTTTGGATTTACATCCACCCCCACCACCTCTATACCGCGAGATGCTACCACTGCGGCAGTTGGCAAACCAATATAGCCCAGACCAATGACGGAAACCTTTTTAAAGGACATAACAGCTCCTCACGCACAGCTTTAATACTTGTGCGCTTTAAAATTGACATTAAATAAAGTTGAATTGGATTTGTGTTTTTGTTGACTGCGAAAAACAGTCAGCTCAGAGAGCAATCGAAGAAATCGACACTAAGAAAACGTTGTAATGATTTTCTCGATAATTCTCTGACAAGACTTACCGTCACCATAAGGGTTATGTGCGCGGCTCATTCTTTCGTAGTCGTCTTCGTTATTAAGTAGGTTGTCAACCGCCGTAATAATTTTGTTCTTATCAGTACCTACGAGTTTAACTGTGCCAGCTTCTACTGCCTCCGGGCGTTCAGTCGTGTCTCTCATAACCAATACAGGTTTACCCAATGAAGGGGCCTCTTCTTGAATACCGCCTGAATCAGTGAGAATGACGTGGGCTTTGTTCATCAAATATACAAACGGCAGGTATTCTTGAGGCTCAATCAGGTGAATGTTATTCACATTTTTTAGTATGCGATTGACTGGCTCTCTCACATTAGGATTTAGGTGAACAGGATAGATAATTTGGCTATCTGGGTGGCGTGTTGCTATCTCTGCAAGTGCTTCACAAATTCGTTCAAATCCCCCACCAAAGCTCTCACGACGATGCCCAGTAACAAGAATAAGCTTTTTGTTGTTATCTATTTGCGGAAAGACAGACGCTAAAGTATCTATGAGGTCCTGATCATTCTCTAGCTTTTCTTTAACAAGAAAGAGCGCATCAATAACGGTATTTCCTGTAATAGAAATACTCTCCGCGCTGACTCCCTCAGAGAGTAGGTTGCATTCTGATGTTTTCGTTGGTGCGAAGTGAAGCGTTGATATTGCCCCGGTCAGTTTACGATTCCCTTCCTCTGGCCAAGGTGAGTAGATGTTTCCTGTACGAAGTCCTGCTTCGACATGCCCTACGGCAATCTGTTGGAAGTAGGCAGCCAGGCTGGCAGAAAGTGTTGTCGCTGTGTCGCCATGAACAAGAACAATGTCTGGTTTGAAGTCCTCAAGGACCGGTTTTAGGCCGGAAATAATATTGCTTGTCACCTCATAAAGTGATTGTCCTGGCTTCATCACATTCAAGTCAAAGTCGGGTTCAATTTCAAAGAGATCTAAGACTTGGTCAAGCATTTCGCGATGCTGCGCGGTAACACATACCTTAGCGTCTATGCCCTCCGCGTGACTTAACTTATGAACCAACGGCGCCATTTTGATCGCTTCTGGACGTGTGCCAAAAACGGTAAGTACTTTAATTTCTGGGGTCATATGCCTTCCTTAGCTCTCCATGTTTCCGTATGCATAACGTGAATACTCTGAGTATGTATGTGTGCCTTTCTTTGGCTGGGGAACCTGATTAATCACTACGCCATCAATAGATATTTGATGTTTCGTAAACAAGGACATGGTGTGCTTATAAACAGACTTGCTTGTGCTATTGGCTTTCAGAATGAGCACAATACCCTTGGTCAACTTCCCGACGATAAATGCATCTTTCACTGGTAAAATAGGGGGCGTGTCAAAGATGATGCGATCGTATCGTTCGCCCAGCTCTTCAATGAGCTTATGGAAAGAGCTGCCACTCAGAAGTTCTTGCGGATTCGCAACAATCAACCCTGCGGGCAGTACGTCTAAATTGGTTCCCTCAATGGTCGTAATGCAATCATTGGGTGATGCATTCATGACCAAAATGTTGGTTAGTCCCGGATGACTATTTGGGAGTCCAAAGCGTATCCCCACTGAAGGTTTTCGCAAATCACAATCAATCAGCAGAACCTTTTCGATGCTTGCGAAAGACTGGGCGAGATTTAAAGCTGTTGTCGTTTTACCTTCACCGGGAACAGAAGAAGACAGCGCCAGAAATTTCCTTTCAGCCTTCGGCATACTCAGGTAGAGAGACGTTCGAATGGAGTCAATGGACTCTTGAAACGCGGCAAACTTACTGTTGCTGAAAACGGAAGCATCAATATGATTGCGTTTATATTCCTTGGCTTTAACCAAAGGAAGTGTGCCTGTAGGCAACAAACCGAGTTTGTTTTCAAAGTCTCTAGCAGAAGAGATGGTGTTGTTGAATGCATCTAAGCAAATCACCAGAACACAAGCAAAACCCATGCTTGCAACTAAAGCAATGACCACGATGAGTTTGCGATTCGGCTTAAAAGGACTTTGCGGAACCAGTGCGTGGTCGCTGAAGCGAGCATTGGCTGCGCTGAAATCGCTAGTAGCAGATGTCTCTTTTTGGCGAGTTAAGAACAAGTCATATAGTTTGGCGTTGCTCTCTACCTCTCTCTTGAGTGCATCGTATTCACTTTTAACAACACTTAAAGATTGAAACTCTTCTTTCTTACTTAACAGCTCTTGTTTAAGCAGAGCTTCTTGCTCTTTCGCACTGGCGAGTTCTTTTTCGACCCCATTGATCAGCTTATAAATTAGGCTTTCTGCGCGACGTTGAACCGACTTCAACCTCGCGTTGGCTTGAATCATTCTGTCGTGTTTAGGGCCATAGCGCTTGGATAGCTGACTGACTTCTTTCTCAGCTTCCGACTCTGCAAGGCGGATGTCACGCACTTGTGGGTGGTTCGAAATCAGGGCGTTAGCACTGAGGGTTGCAATATCGGCGTTAGGACTACTTTTCAGCGCGTTATACAGCGCTTGGGTTTTCGTTCTTCGGTCTGTCGCTTCTGCGATTCTATCTGTCAGGTTTTGCAGTTCATTACTGGTTAGGGCCGCAATACCGCTGTTGTCGATAAGTTCTTGACGTTGTAGAAACTGAACTAAAGCTTGCTCGGATGAATTCAGGTTCTGTTTGAGCTCTGTGAGTCGCTCGTTTAGCCATCCATTTGCTTTATCAGTGGCGAGAAGCTTGGACTCCAGATTGTTTTCTATAAAGGCATAGCCCACGGCATTGGCGATCTCTGCGGCAAGCTTAGGATCTTTTGAGTCAAATGAAATTCTAACTAGCTGTGTTTTACGAATAGGGGATATTGTCAGTCTGGATTTAAATGCTTTTAGTATTTTTAAATTTGTGGCTTCTTTTTCTAATTCAGGGTCAATGGCCATTTCTTCTTTTGATGAAAAGAAAGAGTCAATGACTGGATGAGAGCGCAACCAGTCTTTGATTTGTTCCTTGTAACCAGGCTCATTGTTTGCACCGATTGATGGGTTAAACTCTTCAATCTGATTCAGTTGTAACTTGTCGATAACGCGCTGTGCGACTTGATTGGACTTCAGTATCTCGAATTGTGTGAGATAGTATTCGTTTGCGCGGCTATCTATGCCAACGACTTCTTCAATAGAAATAGCTTTAACTTGTTGCGACTCTATAAGAAGGGTTGCAGTCGCTCGATAAGTAGGCGTAATAGATAGCGCAACGAGAGCTGCAATCGCTGTACAGAGTAACGTAAAGAAGGAAATAGAAAGCCAGCGTTTCTTGAGTAAATGAATATAATATCCAATATCAATCAGTTGCTCTTGGTGTACTGAAGTTTCATTTGGGTGAGCTGACATTATTTATTCCATCTTAAATGCAGTTTTTTCTCACTGTCGTGAGGTATTTATTTCGACCAAAGCCTGACAAAGAAGGGAGTTGAAAATTTTATTGTTAAGGAACATAGACCAAATTTTGTATATCCTCTTGAGAGGTAATTAATTTGGCTGGGACACTGGAGCTAGAAAAAGCTCTGTTCAATAACAATGATGTCCCCAGGTGCGACCATGTGAGAAAGACTTACTCGGTTTTTAGGTTCATTTTTATCTTCGCGAGTAATGTAGATACTTTTCCTTGCAGCCCGCTCTGTGAAGCCCCCGGCAAGGGCAATCGCCTTGTCTACGGTAAGGCCAGGTTGATACTCGTATCCGCCAGGTTTTTTGATTTCACCGTTGACGAAAATACTCCTGTAACCGACGATACCCACACGAACTTTTGGCGAGACGAGGTAGTCGCCCTTTAGACCTCTGATAATTTCAGCCTTTAGCTGCTCGGTCGTTTTGCCAATTGCCATTAATTGACCGAGATAGGGGTAATCGAATTCGCCACTGCTATCGATATACAACTCTTCAATGGTTAGCTCTTCCTCGCCATATACGATGATTTGAATTTTGTCGCCCGCGCCAATGGTGTAGTCGTTACCACTAGCGAAAGCACTTAATGGAAAAGCGAGGATAAAGGTGAACGTAACGAGTAAGCGATAGATGTGTGTCATTTGAACAGCAATCCTTTGAAAAATCAGAACACCAGATTAGTGCCGAGGTACCAAACATTTTGGCTGTAGCGGTTGGTGTCAATCGACGAGTCATTGTCTTCATATCGCCAGCCAGCAGTAATTTCCGTATCTTCCCTGAACGCATATCCGAGGTAGAAAGAGGATCTCAGTAGGTCGTCTTCTCGGGAACTCTGTGAATAGTCATCGTTAATGATGTCGAATGCGATGTTGCTGTATACGCGCGATAGCCAGAAGTGCTTCCAACTAGCAGCAAAGCTGGTTTGATTGATGAAGTTGTTGCCTTGATCCGGGTCGATGGCGCTCTGTGCAGCAGACAAAGCAATCGTTGAATAGGTAAGAGGCTCCCAAACAACATCTAAATCCCAACTGAAACCATTGAAGTCTTCTCTGGCATCATCTTCGTAGTTCTTGTCTTGCAAGCCCAATCTCAGCTTGCCGGTGGTCTTGCCCGTAATGTCCCACTGGGTACCTACAAGAAAGTAAGCATCAAGATTATTCTGTGAACTACCACTGACAGGGTCGCCAAGCTTGTACTGACGATCAGCTAAATCTATTTCGAGTAAAAGCTCTGTCGCTGGAAATATCTGATAGTAAAATGCTAGCGCGCCAGCGAGTTCATCGTAGTCTTTATACTTGGTGCTCAAAGCAACAAAACCCGGAGCAGTGAGGTCGCGATAATTGTTATATTTCTTGTTTTCGTACCTTAAATTGGACTCAAGCCGTCCTGTCGCGTCTTCTGCGCCGTATACATGGGTAATGTTTGCGTTGTGCAGAGAGTATTTCACAGGTTCATTTGCAATAGTTGTAAGCTGGTCACCTGCCAAAATGCCAGTACCGCGAGCTTCGTGAGATTTTAGGTACGTGTAGTTAAAGCCAATCCCACTTCTTTGGCTGATCTGGACAAAATTGTTTGTCGTCAATGCATGGTCGAGAAAGTCATCGACATCACTGTCAAAATAGTTGCCGGAAGATAGTTGGTATGCAATCTGGTATTGGTTTCCGTTACGGTCAGATTCAAACATTACGCCTGGTTTAGCAATCAACGCGCTGGATGACTCAGGGCTTTCAGAAGGTGAATAGCGACCGACGTTGTCGTTGTATTCATAATAAGCTTCAAAGAGTGGGGTGATTTTAATCCCTGACTCTGTGGTGTACCCATTATCTTCATTAGCGACTACCCAACTGCTAGTACTTAACAAAGCCAAAGCAATGAGTGTTTTCTTCGGGCTGTTCATTTTCATTCCTTTAGTAGGCAGTCTTTCCGGTAAAGCCTTTGAATACGGTTTTAAAGATGATTTTTAGATCAAGCCAGGTTGACCATGACTGAATGTATTTGATGTCAAACTCAACGCGCTTCTGCATTTTTTCTAAAGTATCTGTTTCGCCGCGGTAGCCGTTAACCTGCGCTAAGCCAGTGATGCCTGGTTTCACTTTGTGTCGCAGCATGTAACGATCAACGATGGTTCGATATTCTTCATTGTGCGCGACAGCATGCGGACGAGGACCAACGATAGACATACGGCCCTGCAACACATTGATAAACTGTGGAAGCTCATCCAGCGAGGTTCTTCGAATAAATGCCCCAAAGGGTGTGATTCTAGGGTCATTTTTTGTGGCTTGCTTGACGATAGAGCCGTTGTCCATTGTGCTCATTGAACGGAATTTCCAGACTTTGATGCGACGACCATCCAGCCCGTAGCGGTATTGTTTAAAAATGATTGGGCCCGGTGATGAAAATTTGACGCCGATGGCAACACCGATAAGTACTGGGCTGATCAGTAGAATGATCAATGAAGCAAGTACGATATCCTGAGCGCGCTTAAACCAACCATTGGTACCGTAGAAAGGGGTGTCATGAATACTGATGGTCGGTATATTTCCTATCGCGCTCAATCGAGATTGGATAAGGTTGTAGACAAAGAAATCCGGTATCAAATAGGTATTTGCCGTGGTATCTGAAAAGTCTTTCAGATACGCAGTGATACGTTCATTTGCCTTCAGTGGCATCGAAATGTACACATGCTGTGCGTCACCACTTTTAACAAGCTCTAACGCTGAAGGAACATTGCCTCTAAATGGGGCTGGAAGATTGTCGATATCTAGACGGCTGGCTTCCCTATCATCATAAAAACCGCTCACTTTGATGCCAAGTTCAGGGTGCTTTGTCAATTGGTGAGCGAGTCGAATACCATTCTCTGTCACCCCTATGATAATGGCTTCTTTCTTATTATATCCGTAATCGCGAAGTTTCTTTAAAGTCTGTTTGGCTGCATATCGCCAAGTAATAAGTATTACTGGTGTGGCTATCAACCAGACGCCAGTAACAACACGTGAATAATCAGTACTTGTTTTAGTAAAGAAAGCCAGAAAAACTAACGCAATGAAAGTAATAAACCATGCCTTGCTAATACTTAGTGCTTCTTCCCTAAAAAGATGAACTCGCCAAGAGCGATAGAGTTCATTTTTCTCTGCTATAAGCATGTATACCAAAATGGCATAGCTTCCCAATAGTAAATCTTTTTGAATGAACTGATTGGTATAGGACGTAGATATTACGTAAAGTGTCAATAATATAATGAGACAGTCAATCGTTCTATATAGAACATGTAGTGCGCCGTAGTTACTATGTAATTTAAGAGTGGAATCCATTTTCTCTGACCTTAGATAACTAATCGATGATCCATCGTTGGCTTGTGATTTTCGACGCTACCGCCCTTGAGTGTCGTTCCCAAAGTACGAAATCAAAAGAGATGCTTATTGATTGTTTTGATAATAATTAGATTTCCCGTGTCATAAGTTTGACGCAGTAAAAGATGGCAGGATATTAACATCAGAAATTCACGGGTTTACATAGATATTGAGTGTTGGATTTGACAATAAGTCATTCGTGCGTGATGCCACACAAATGAATGTAAATAACATATTAGACAGTAAATAAATTACGGCTCATAACAAAAAAAAACGAATAAAAATGATAGGACTAACAGTAAGGTAATAGATCAGAAAACCGCTAAAACATTATTATTGTTAAGGTGTTAGATGTGAATTCGGTCATTATGTCTATTTACTAGGTTATTACTCTGACTAGTGATGACTTTGTAATATATAAATAGCACCTTGGTACGAAGTGAAAAAAGTCGAAACTAATTTTGGTTAAGTTGATCGCGACCGTATGTGCTATTTATGTGGGTGGTAGGACTGTATATGGGGCTGCGGTGTAGAAAAAAGGCTTTCCACTTGGGAAAGCCTTTATTTAACGATAATAGTTTAGGCTTAAGCCTTTGAGTAAGCCTCGTTGTGAACTGCTGCCACAGCTCGACCAGATGGGTCTGCGCTGTTTTTGAAGCTCTCATCCCACTCAATCGCCTTGGCACTTGAACAGGCGATTGATGGGCCGCCTGGAACACATTCTGCCGCTGATGGCAGTGGAAACAGCTCTTCAAAGATCTCACGGTAAACGTAAGCTTCTTTGGTTTGTGGTGTGTTGTAAGGGAAGCGGAAGCTGGCTGATTCCATTTGCTGGTCAGTGATTTTCTCCTCTGCAACGGCACGCAGGGTATCAATCCAGCCGTAGCCAACGCCATCTGAGAACTGCTCTTTTTGGCGCCATGCGATTGAATCTGGCAGGTAGTGCTCAAAACACTCACGCAGGATGTGTTTTTCCATCTTGCCGTTGCCACACATTTTGTCCTTCGGGTTTAGGCGCATCGCTACATCGATAAACTCTTTGTCGAGGAAAGGTACACGACCTTCTACACCCCATGCCGCCAGTGATTTGTTCGCACGCGCACAGTCAAACATATTCAGAGCCAGCAGTTTACGCACAGTCTCCTCATGGAACTCTTGGGCGTTTGGGGCTTTGTGGAAGTATAGGTAGCCACCGAAGATTTCATCTGCACCTTCGCCGGACAGTACCATTTTGATGCCCATGGCTTTGATTTTACGACCCATCAGGTACATCGGCGTGGATGCACGGATAGTCGTTACGTCGTAAGTTTCAATGTGATAGATAACATCACGAATAGCATCCAGACCTTCCTGAATGGTGTAGGTCATTTCGTGGTGAACAGTGCCAATTTTCTCAGCCACTTCACGAGCGGCTTTCAGATCCGGCGCGCCTTCCAAGCCAATCGCAAAAGAGTGAAGCTGTGGCCACCATGCTGCACTTTGGTCATCATCTTCAACACGCATTGCGGCGAAGCGTTTAGCCACTGCTGAAGTGATAGAAGAGTCCAAACCGCCCGACAGAAGAACACCGTATGGTACGTCAGTCATCAGCTGACGCTTAACTGCGGCTTCCAGCGCTGCTGTCAGTTCTTCTTTGCTTGAGGTGTTGTTTTCAACCGCTGCGAACTCATTCCAATCACGTACATAGTAGCGAACAGGCTCAGCATCTTTAGAACCGTAGCTGCAACCTGGAGGGAATTCGCTGATGGTTTTACATACTGGAACCAGCGCTTTCATTTCAGAAGCGACATAGTAGTTGCCGTGCTCATCATAGCCCTGATAGAGAGGAATGATACCGATATGGTCGCGGCCGATCAGATATTCGTCTTTTTCTTCATCGTAAAGCGCAAAAGCAAAAATGCCGTTTAACTCTTCGAGAAGGTCAGCACCTTTGTCTTGATAAAGAGCCAGAATCACTTCACAGTCTGAATCAGTTTGAAAATCGTACTTGCCTTCGTAACGCGCACGAATTTCTTTGTGGTTGTAGATTTCGCCGTTAACCGCCAATACTACTTTGCCATCTGGGCTGTAGAGAGGTTGGGCGCCAGAGTTCAGGCCAACAATGGCCAGACGCTCGTGCGCAAGAATAGCGCGCTCAGATGAATAAATGCCTGACCAATCTGGGCCACGGTGGCGTAGTTTCTTCGACATTTCCAACGCACTTTCTCGTAGTGCGGTTGCATCTGACTTAATATCCAGAATGCCAAATACAGAACACATAAATCCCTCTCTAAACTTCCTGCTGCCGCCTTTCAAAGGCGCGTTTTATTTTGTGTTGTGTCCAATTTGCCAACTTGAATAAAAAAAGCAAGCAACAACGAGAAAAAAAATATCAAACTTAGTGTGTGGTTAGAAATAATTTATCAAATACGGGGTTTAGGTGAATGATAGTTAGGTTGTGATTAAAAAAACGCCAATTTCAAGTGTGAAATGGCGCTTTCAAAAGGTTAGGAGGAAGAAAGTTAGCCTAGTGAGGCATACGCTCTTTTACATGTCGCGCGAAGCCAGAGCCTGCTTCTCGGTAAATGTTGTAGGCCTCATTAACACCAAGCGCTTTGAGCTGTTCCAGTTCGTCGGCATAACGTGCGATAGCCGCCACTCTACCTTTGTAGTTGAGCTGGTTGATCTGCTCCATTGCAATGGTATTGGCATGACTGTTTGGCATTGCCAACAAGATCAGTTCAATTTGCTTTGAAGACGTTACCCGAGACCAGAAGTCTGGGTCCGTTGCATCTCCCAGAATGACGTCGCGCCCTTCACTGCGGTGGCGCTCAACGGAATCCTCACGTGCTTCGATACCAAGCACGGCTTGTGGGTAATCATCCGACAGTTCGTCGTAGGCACCAGTGCCGATACGTCCCATTCCAAGGATAACGACTCGAGCGTTACCCAAGCTGATAAGTTGGTCGTTGTGGTGCAGCTTATTCGGGTTGGGGTCGTGGAGCTTGTCAGACGCATAGGCGTAAATTCTATGGCTGAAGGTGTTGAGAGGTGCTGCCAAAACGAAAGACAAAGAAACAGCAATGGCAATCGCTACTAACACGCTGCCAGGCATGATGCCCATCTGGTAGGCGATACCGCCAACGATCAAGCCAAACTCACTGTAGTTAAACAAAGTTAGAGTAGCGAAGAGTGATGTGCGTACGCGGAATTTAAACCCGTTGAAAATACAGTAATACAAAAGGCCTTTAAGCGGCAGAAGGAAGAGAAGTATTACTGCGATGAAAAAGCCTTGAAGTGTCGGTTGTTCTGACAGGCCAATGTTTAGGAAGAAACAAACTAAAAAGAGTTCCTTTAGGTTGAATAAGGATTTTGCCATTTCCGACGCGCGGGCGTGGCCTGCCATTAACATCCCCAGAATAAGGGCACCTAGGTCTGGCTTCATACCAACTGCATCGAATAAGCCAGCGCCAGCGACCAACGCAAGGAACACGGCGTAAAGTACCAGCACTTCGCCATGGCCAGCCCTGTCGAGCAGTTTAAACAGCAAAGGGCGGGCGAGAGGTAAAGCAAACAACAACAGCGCTTCAACACCCGGTACTTTGCCTGAAGCTATGGTTAGGAAAATCACTGCAAAAATATCCTGCATGATGAGGATACCAATAGCGAGTGTGCCGTAGGTTGCGTTCATCTCGCCTTTTTCTTGAAGGGCTTTAATGGCAAAAACGGTGCTGGAAAAGGAAAGTGCGAAAGCAATCAGAGCGAGATCATTGAGATTCAGACTGGCAAATGTCGACATGCCAATAGCTTTTAACGCCACCAAGCACAGAGTAAAGAGGGCAGTGGTTGCCATGTTATGGAGCGTTGCACCGAGCCAGATTTCTTTGTTCAGTAGGGATTTGACATCGAGCTTCAAGCCGATCGTAAACAGCAATAGGGTGACACCAAGATCTGCCAGGGTTTGAATCAACGGTGTACTTGTGTAACCCGCTGCATGCAAGGCAAAGCCAGCGATCAGAAAGCCAACAAGAGGTGGCATTTGACAGCGGAGCATAAGAAAGCCGCTGATGAATGCGACAGCAATAATGACTAAATCCATAAACCTGTAAACGTCCTAGAAAGAAGGTGAGAGCTGAAAACGGAAATGCTGAGTATCAACTCTGAAAAGTTGGTTGCAATGATAAAACAAAGGCAACGCTGGTCACCAGCATTGCCTTTGTAACATTTTGCAAACTATGCGCTTAATTCAGCATCAGTTTTGTTTTTAGTCTTCCAGCAGTTTTTGAAGCAACGCTCCGTTCAACATAGCACGCTTAACCAGAGCGAATGCGCCGAGTGTTGGCGTTGAAGAGAGCCCTGCCGCAACGATAGGGAGGTTCTGATGGAAGGTACGCAGAGATTGGTTTTCAATACAGCGTTGAATCGCGGGGAAAACAACGCTCTTTGCTTCCGTGATTTCGCCTGAGATAACCACCTGTTGTGGATTAAATAGGTTGATGGTCATGGCGATGGCTTTGCCAAGATGGTTACCCACTTTCACCAGAACCTGACGTGCCAGCTCATCGCCCGCCACAGCAGCACGGCAGATGTCTGATACGTTCAAATCTTTCTTGCCTTGTAACATGCTGTCGTGGCCTTGGGCCAACAATTGTTGAGCATGTTCTATGATCGCTGGGTTGGAGGCAACGGTTTCCAAACAGCCAAAGTTGCCGCACTGACATTTCTTGCCGAGCGGATCAATTTGGATGTGGCCAATCTCGCCTACGTTACGGTTATAGCCCAGAAACACCTGACCGTTAACGATAATACCTGCACCTGCACCGTTATGAACACTCACCAGCAAGGTGTCATAGTAATTTTTACTCACCCCGAAATAATGTTCTGCCAATGCCTGACCACGGGTATCATTTCCGATGAAACACTGCACGCCAAACTCATCACGAATTAAGTCACTCAGCGGTAGTTTATCAATCGTAATATGTGGCATGTATTCAACGATACCCGCTTCAGCATCGACAAGGCCTGGCAAGGAAATAGCCACCGCAATCAGCTCTCTGACGACGTCTTGGTTTGAAGCAAGGAAGGTATGAAGCTTGTAGATCAGCCCTTCAATCAGTGTGTCCTGATTAGGGTAGTGGAATGGTTCGTCATGCTCTGCCAGCGGATTACCAGCGAGGTCGAACAAGGTCAGTTCGATGCGATCACGTCCAAGGCGGACGGCCAAAGAGTGAAAAGGTGCACATTCGGTGGTCAGCGATATGGCTCGTCGGCCACCGGTGGAAGCCTGTTGCGCGACTTCTTTGATTAAGCCGCGCTCCAGTAACTGGCGGGTGATTTTGGTAACACTGGCTGGTGCAAGGCTGCTTACATCAGCAATTTGGATTCGAGAAATCGGCCCTTGTTGGTCGATGAGTCGATAAACGGCGGCACCGTTTAGCTGTTTGACCAGATCTACGTTACCAATTTGTCCGCCTGTCATAAGTTTCCTAATTCAATGTGTATTCGCCGTTAACCACAGTCGCTTTGACATTGAATTCACGGTCGAACACGGTCAGGTTGGCCACATATCCTTGTTTGATAGCGCCAAGCTTGTCATCCATGCCGATTGCACGTGCAGGATACAAGGTTGCCATGCGTACCGCTTCATCCAAAGCGATGCCTACATGTTCGACAGAGTTCTGTACTGCTTCAATCATGGTCAATGCCGAACCGCCAAGCGTGCCATTTTCATCAACACACTTACCATCTCGGTAATATACTTTCTTGCCAACAAAAATAAAGTGATCCATGTCTGCTCCTGCAGGCGCTGCTGCGTCGGTAACCAGAACAAGTTTTTCACCCTTGAGTTTGTGTGCAATGCGGATGTTTGCATAGTCAACGTGGAAACCGTCTGCGATAACACCGGTATAAACCTCTGGTGTGTCGTAGATTGCGCCAACCATTCCTGGCTCACGACCCGCGATTGGGGTCATTGCGTTGAAAAGGTGAGTCGCGAACGTGATACCTGCTTTGAAACCTTCGCGTGCTTCAACGTAGCTAGCGTTGGTATGACCTGCTGAAACCACGATGCCTGCTTTTGCCAGCTTTTCGATGTGTTCAGAAGGTGTTAGCTCAGGTGCCAGCGTGACTTTCGTTACCACGTCGGCGTTAGCCGCGATGAAGTCAATCATGGCATCATCAGAACGGCGGATGTAATCCACGCTGTGAATGCCTTTTTTAGCAACGTTCAGGTAAGGACCTTCCAGGTGCAGGCCAAGCGCTTGGTTAGCGTACTGCTCTCGGTAATCACGAATCGCACTGACAGATGCCTTCATATCTTCATCAGAAGATGTGATCAGGGTAGGCAGGAAGCTGGTGCAGCCAGACTTGAGGTTTGCCAAGTGCATCGTCCGGATGGTGTCCGCTGTCACTTCGTCGTTGAACATTACACCGCCACAACCGTTTAGTTGCAGGTCGATGAAACCAGGAGTCAGGAATGCGCCGTCCAATGAACGGGTCTCAATGCCCTCAGGCAAGTCGTTTTCTGGGCAGATGTTCTGGATCAAGCCGCCATCAACGACAACGGCATGATTATCCAGCACTTCGCTACCGGTGAAAATTCGGCAGTTTGTCAGTGCGTACATGAATACTTCCTTCCCTTACAGGTTCTTGATGTTTTCTGCTTCCAGCTCTTGGAAGTACTTAACCGTCTTCACTTTCAGCTCAGCAGTTGATGGCTCATCACATACCATCAGCGCTTTAGGGTGCAGTTGCAGAGCAGATACAGTCCACAGGTGGTTTACTGAACCTTCAACAGCTGCTTGCAGTGCCAGTGACTTATTGTGACCGGTGATCAGAATCATGACTTCTTCAGCGTCTAACAGCGTACCAACACCAATCGTCAGCGCGTGCTTAGGTACCTGGTTGATATCGTTATCGAAGAAGCGCGAGTTTGCAATGCGTGTGTCTTCAGTCAGTGTCTTGATACGGGTGCGTGAAGACAAAGAAGACGCTGGTTCGTTAAATGCGATGTGACCGTCGTTACCTACGCCACCCATGAATAGGTTAATTTTACCGTAGGATTTGATCTTGTCTTCGTAGCGCTTGCACTCAGCGTAGTGATCTTCAGCGTTGCCGTTCAGCAGATTGATGTTTTCTTCTTGAATATCAATGTGGTTGAAGAAGTTGTTGTACATGAAGCTGCGGTATGATTCTGGGTGGTCTGCAGGGATGCCACAGTACTCGTCCATGTTGAAAGTTACAACGTGTTTGAAGCTTACTTCGCCCTGCTTATGAAGGTTAATCAGTTGCTTATAAGTGTTCAGAGGGGTGCCACCAGTTGGCAGGCCAAGAACAAACGGACGATCTTCGGTTGGGGCAAATTTGTTAATCGTATCAACGATATGACGTGCTGACCAAAGGCCTACTTCATGTGCTGTTTGTAGCGGGATAAGTCTCACGGGACACCTCTCAGTTAATTCAAATTCTGACTATACATGATAGTGGATTTGTATCTTAGTTTTCATCATAAAATAAGTTTTATGAGCGTGCTAGCAAAAAACCCGATCTTGTAGTGTTTTGAGTGACGATAATCACAATTGCATCCGTTTTAATTTGCGGGGCGAAATTAATGGAATAAACTCCTCCTGACTCACATTGGATAGTAAAAAAAGTCCCATGTTGTCATTACACATCTGAGAAAGAACCACTATAGGGGGAACAAAGGTGAATATTCTCGGTTATTTCCAAAAAGTAGGTAAAGCGCTGATGGTGCCAGTCGCCACGCTTCCTGCTGCTGCAATTCTGATGGGTGTTGGTTACTGGATTGACCCGAATGGCTGGGGTGCGAACAGCGCACTGGCAGCATTCTTGATCAAAGCGGGCGCCGCAATCATCGATAACATGTCTGTACTGTTCGCGGTTGGTGTTGCGTACGGTATGTCTAAAGATAAAGATGGTGCAGCTGCACTGTCAGGCTTCGTTGGTTTCCTCGTTGTGACCACGCTGCTGTCTCCAGGTGCGGTTGCGCAAATTCAGGGCATCGACCCAAGCGCAGTGCCTGCAGCATTCGGTAAGATCAACAACCAGTTCGTAGGTATCTTGGTTGGTATCGTATCTGCTGAGCTGTACAACCGTTTCTCACACGTTGAACTGCACAAAGCACTGGCATTCTTCTCTGGTAAGCGTCTTGTACCTATCCTGACCTCTTTTGCTGGTATTTTCATCGCGTTCATCCTGATGTACGTATGGCCAACCGTATACGGCGGTCTGGTAAGCTTCGGTGAAGGTATTCAAGGCATGGGCGAGCTGGGTGCGGGTGTATACGCGTTCTTCAACCGTCTTCTGATCCCTGTTGGTCTGCACCACGCTCTGAACTCAGTATTCTGGTTCGACGTTGCTGGCATTAACGACATCCCTAACTTCCTGGGCGGTGCTAAGTCTATCGCTGAAGGTACTGGTGTTGTAGGTGTGACTGGTATGTACCAGGCGGGCTTCTTCCCAATCATGATGTTCGGTCTGCCAGGTGCGGCACTGGCTATCTACCACTGTGCGAAGCCAGAAAACAAAGAGAAAGTTGCATCTATCATGCTGGCTGCTGCTTTCGCATCTTTCTTCACCGGTGTAACTGAGCCTCTGGAATTCTCATTCATGTTCCTGGCACCTGGTCTGTACGTACTGCACGCACTGCTGACTGGTATCTCTGTATACATCGCAGCATCTATGCAGTGGATTGCAGGCTTCGGCTTCTCTGCAGGTCTGGTGGATATGGTTCTGTCTACCCGTAACCCACTGGCGGTTAACTGGTACATGCTGATTGCTCAAGGTCTGGTGTTCTCGGTTATCTACTACACCGTATTCCGTGCAGCTATCCTGAAGTTCAACCTGGCAACTCCAGGTCGTGAAGAAGATGACGAAACTTCTTCAGACGTTCAAGGTTCAGCAGAAACTGGTGTTCTGGCTCGTCAGTACCTGAAAGCTCTGGGTGGTCACGACAACCTGACTAACATCGATGCATGTATTACTCGTCTGCGCCTGACTGTTAAAGACGGCAGCCAAATCGACGAGAAAACACTGAAAGCACTGGGTGCGATGGGTGTTGTTAAACTGGGTACCAACAACCTTCAGGTTATTCTGGGCCCACTGGCAGAAATCGTTGCTGGCGAAATGAAAAAAGTCGGCACTACTGAAGACCTGTCTGACGTAAAACTGCCTTAATAAAAAATACTGACTAAACAGTCAACATAGCCGGCCTCTAACGGGGTCGGCTTTTTTTGGGCCTTTTTTAAGGCTATTCGTAGGGAAAATGAACAATGAACAAAACATTTAAGATGGGTATCTTGTCTGTTGCGATTGCTTCAGGTCTGGCTGGTTGCAGTTCTCTGCAGTCAGACGCAGCGCAACAAGGAAAGGTTGATGCACTGGCTTCTCAACTGAATATCAGCTATGACGTGGAGACAAACCACGGTGCACAGGAAGGCATGGTATGTCAGGATATGGGAGCAGAGTGGGCTTCTTGTAACAAGATCCTGATGACTGTGGTTAACGAAGGTGACGCGATTTCTGGCAACGACTGGAAAATATACTTGCACAGCATTCGTGTCATTCTGGATGTTGAGAACAAAGATTTCGCGATTGAACACATCACCGGTGACCTTTATGTGATGACTCCAACGGCATCCTTCGAGGGTTTTGCAGCTGGCGAAACAATCGAGATCCCTCTTATTCAGGAATACTGGACGCTGTTTGAAACTGACTTTATGCCTCGTGCATACGTGACAGCAGGTAATGCTATTCCTAAAGCGATTGCTTCGCTGAACACAGAAAACGTCGATGCTTACGTGGCAGAGATCGAAGGCAAGAACTGGAAGCGTACGCCGGAAGATAACAACGTGCTGGCGACTGCTGCATCCCGTTATGCGAAAAACAGCGATGTCGCTGCACTGGCAGAAGGTGCAATTGAAGCCTCTATCATTCCAACTCCGCTGAAAACCAAGCAAATGCGTGGCGCGCTGCACATTGCCTCAGGCTTCGCAGTAACCAACAACGCATTGGATGCTGACCAACTGGCAGCATTCGAAAAGCGCGCTGAGCTTCTGGACGTGAATGTTGAGGGTGACATCGCGCTGAACATCAATGTTGATGCGAAAGCGTTCGAAGGCAAAGAAGCGGTATCAGGCGCATACAAACTGGCAGTGAATGCTGGTGGTGTTGAAGTGCTGGGCTTCGATAGTGTGGGTGCATTCTACGGTCTGCAATCTATGCTGGCGCTGATGGACAACGGTGACGACGAGATGCTGCCTTGGGTAGCTATTGAAGATGCACCTCGCTTTGAATACCGCGGTGTGATGGTAGATGTTGCGCGTAACTTCCACTCTAAGGAAGCAATGCTGCGCACTATCGATCAGATGGCGGCATACAAGCTGAACAAGCTACACCTTCACCTGACGGATGATGAAGGCTGGCGTTTGGAAATTCCGGGCCTCCCTGAACTGACTGACGTAGGCGCAAACCGCTGCCACGACCTGAGCGAAACCTCATGTCTTCTGCCACAGTTGGGTTCAGGCCCAAGCACTGACAACTTTGGTTCTGGCTACTTCTCGAAAGCGGATTACATGGAAATTCTGCGTCATGCGAAAGCACGCGGTATTGAAGTGATCCCAGAAATCGACATGCCTGCGCACTCACGTGCGGCGGTGGTTTCTATGGAAGCGCGTTACCAGAAATATGCAGAGCAGGGCGATCTGGCGAAAGCAGAAGAATTCCGTCTGATGGATCCGCAAGATACGTCTAACGTAACCACGGTTCAGTTTTACGATAAGCGCAGCTTCATCAACCCATGTATGGACTCGTCCATGAACTTCGTGAACAAAGTGATCACTGAAGTAAAAGCGATGCACGACGCTGCTGGCATGCCGCTTAACACCTGGCATTTCGGTGGTGATGAAGCGAAGAACATCAAACTGAATGCAGGCTTCCAAGATACCAACGCAACTGACCAGGTGGCGTGGAAAGGCAATATTGATCTGAGCCAGCAAGACAAGCCATTCGCTAAGTCTCCAATGTGTCAGAAGCTGATCGAAGAAGGTGTGGTATCTGATTTTGGTCACCTACCAAGCTTCTTTGCGGAGAAAGTCAGTGGTGCAGTTGCTGAGCAAGGCATTGAGAACTTCCAAGCATGGCAAGACGGCCTGAAGTATTCAAAAGATGCTTCAGCGTTCAAAACCGAAAACACCCGCGTGAACTTCTGGGATGTGCTGTACTGGGGCGGTGATGCATCTGCATACGACTGGGCTGCGAAAGGTTACGACCTGATCGTCTCTAACCCGGACTACGTGTACATGGATATGCCATACGAAGTAGACCCGAAAGAGCGTGGCTATTACTGGGCAACCCGTGCAACTGACACTCGCAAGATGTTTGGGTTCGCGCCAGAGAACCTGCCTCAGAACGCAGAAACGTCAGTGGACCGCGATGGTAACGGATTCAATGGTAAAGGTATCGTTGAACACAACGAAGGCTTCCATGGTCTATCTGCACAACTTTGGAGTGAAACCGTTCGTACTGATGAGCAATACGAATACATGGTATTCCCTCGTGTGATTGCCGCCGCTGAGCGTGCATGGCACAAAGCAGACTGGGAATTGGATTACCAAGTGGGTAAGCAATTCAACCAAGAGACTTCTCACGTTAATAAAGATGCGCAACTGCAAGACTGGACGCGCTTTGCCAATGTGATGGGTCAGCGCGAAATGGCGAAACTGGATGCATCAGGTATCAACTACCGCATTCCTGTTCCAGGCGCCATCATGCTAGACGGCAAACTGCACATGAACATCAGCATGCCGGGTCTGCCAATGCAATACTCTGTAGATGGTGGTCAATCTTGGATGGACTACGTCGCTCCGGTAGCTCTTGACAACAATGCTAACGTAGAAGTGCGTGCATTGAGTGCAGATAAACAACGCGAAGGTCGCGCGGTTTCTCTGTAATTTCCCCCTTAAAGCATCAAAGCCCGCACTTCGCGGGCTTTTTTTTGTTCAAATGGCGTGAGAGCGTTCAGTAGTGGTTGAGTAAATAGCCACGATCGGGGATTATTGGGCGTTATTTAAAGTCTATTCAACCAAGGCGCTGAACGACAGCATCTCAAGTTCGCCTGGGTATAAGATCTGGATCTTCCAACGAGGTATTTTTTGATGAGTGAGTCTGAGGCTCGTCCAACTAACTTTATCCGTCAAATCATTGATAAAGATTTGTCAGGTGGTGTTCACAACACTGTTCACACGCGTTTCCCGCCAGAGCCAAATGGCTATCTGCACATCGGTCACGCAAAGTCGATCTGTCTGAACTTTGGTATCGCCCAAGATTACCAGGGTCAGTGCAACCTGCGTTTTGACGATACCAACCCAGAGAAAGAAGACATCGAGTTCGTTGAGTCTATCAAGAACGATGTGAACTGGCTGGGCTTCCAATGGGATGGTGAAGTTTGTTATTCGTCTGACTACTTCGACCGTCTCCACGGGTATGCGGTAGAACTGATCGAAAAAGGTTTGGCTTATGTTGAAGAACTGAGCCCTGATGAGATCCGCGAATACCGTGGCACCCTGAAGGAAGCTGGTAAACACAGCCCATACCGCGATCGCACTGTGGAAGAAAACCTGGCGCTGTTCGAAAAAATGAAGAACGGCGAATTTGCTGAAGGCAAAGCCTGTCTGCGTGCAAAAATTGATATGGCTTCACCATTTATGGTGATGCGTGATCCAGTGCTCTATCGCGTACGTTTTGCACACCATCACCAGACCGGTGATAAGTGGTGCATTTACCCAATGTACGACTTCACACACTGTATTTCAGATGCGATTGAAGGCATTACTCACTCACTGTGTACGCTGGAATTCCAGGACAACCGTCGTCTGTACGACTGGGTTCTGGAGAACATCACTATTGAGTGTCAGCCACGTCAGTATGAGTTCAGCCGTCTGAACCTGGAATACACTGTGATGTCAAAGCGCAAGCTTAGCCAACTGGTCAGTGAAAATCTGGTTAATGGCTGGGATGACCCACGCATGCCGACCATTTCTGGCCTGCGTCGTCGCGGTTACACGCCTGCATCAATTCGTGAGTTCTGTAAGCGTATTGGTGTCACTAAACAAGACAACACCATTGAGATGAGCTCACTGGAGTCTTGCGTGCGTGATGACCTGAACGAAAACGCACCTCGCGCGATGGCCGTGCTTGACCCAATCAAACTGGTTATTGAGAACTACGCAGAGGGTGAAATCGAAACGCTGAATGCAGCTAATCACCCGAACAAACCAGAAATGGGCGAGCGTGAAATCCCATTCAGCCGCGAAATCTGGATTGAAGCTGAAGACTTCCGCGAAGAAGCGAACAAGAAGTACAAGCGTCTGGTGCTGGGTAAAGAAGTGCGTCTGCGTAACGCATACGTCGTGAAAGCTGAACGCTGTGACAAAGATGCTGATGGCAAGATCACCACGGTTTACTGCACCTATGATCCAGAGACACTGGGTAAAGACCCGGCAGATGGCCGAAAAGTAAAAGGCGTTATCCACTGGGTATCTGCGGATGCAGGTGTTGAAGCGGAAATCCGCTTGTACGATCGCCTGTTCACTGTGCCGAACCCTGGCGCAGCTGATGACTTTGCAGCGACCATTAACCCTGAGTCACTGACCGTGGTTCGTGGTTACGTGGAGCCAAGTCTGAAAGCAGCAGAAGCTGAGCAAGGCTACCAGTTCGAGCGTATGGGTTACTTCTGCGCAGATCGTAAAGACAGTAAAGAAGGTGCACTGGTATTCAACCGCACGGTCGGTCTTCGCGATACATGGGCGAAAATTGGCGACTAACGAGCCTTAAAAACAAAAAACCGGAGCTTGGCTCCGGTTTTTTTTGCCCGTTTATCGACGATATTAAACGTCGTGAATGCTCGGGTCGTCTTTGCAGCCATCTTTCGTGCAATGGCCATAAAGATACAGACTGTGGTTTGTGAGTCTGATGTTGAACTGATTTGCGATATCTTTCTGGCGCTGCTCGATGACATCATCAGTAAATTCGATAACGCGGCCACAGTCCAGACAAACTAAGTGATCGTGATGGTGTTGTGTCGCCAGTTCAAAAACCGATTTGCCACCTTCAAAGTGGTGACGGGTAACAATTCCGGCATCGTCAAACTGGTTAAGCACGCGATACACGGTAGCAAGTCCAATTTCTTCGCCGATATCGATAAGCTTTTTGTAGAGATCTTCAGCGCTGATGTGCTGGCAGTCCGGCTCTTGCAGTACTTCTAAGATCTTCAATCGAGGCAGCGTTACTTTCAGTCCTGCGTCTTTTAGTGCCTTGTTATTATCTGACATCCGGTTCTTTCCTACGTAATTGCTTTTTTCCCTGTGTGAGAGAACGGGAAAATTGATGTTTAGCGTAACAAATGTGATAAGACGTCGCCAGTGCAAAGGGGCAAATATCTGACCTAATTGGTTGGTTTTGCGGCTTGTTGTCGCATTGCAAAACTGGCAGTATTGACTGGTATGACCAGAAAAGGAATTCCTGTGTACAAATACTACAAACCCGGCATTGTGAAATTCGCCTTGAACTGTTGGCCTCCATTCTGGGGTGCGGGTATTAAGATCCTGAATATTAGCGAAGATTTCCGCCATGTTAAGATTCGTTTGAAACTCCGCTGGTGGAATAAAAACGCCAATCGAACCCAATACGGTGGCAGTATTTTCTCTATGACTGATCCTACTTATGCCCTCATGTTGATGGGGATCCTGGGAGAAAAATACTTTGTTTGGGACAAAGAGGCCGATATCAATTTTATCAAACCAGGTACCACAGATTTGTTCGCGGAATTTGTGATTTCTGAAGAAGCGATAACGTCTATTCAGCAAGCGACGGCGAACGGAGATAAGGTATTTCCGGAGTTCATCGTAAATGTGCAGGATGCCAATGGGGAAGTAGTGAGTCGAGTACGCCGCGTGCTGTATGTGCGGAAAAAACCAAAGTATCGTGAAGAAAAGTTAGCTTAAAGCCCTAAGACAGATACAAAAAACGCGCTCAAGGCGCGTTTTTTGTTGGGTGCTTGCTTAGCCTTCCAGCTCAGCCAGACACATTTCCTCGTAGACTTGGTTAACCCATTTTTCTACGCGGGCAGAAGTCAATTCTGGTTGGCGGTCTTCATCAACACATAGGCCGACAAAGTTGTTGTCATCAACCAGTGCTTTAGATGCCTCGAACTCGTAACCTTCTGTCGGCCAGTGACCAATAATGGTGCCGCCTTTGGTTTCTACGATGTCACGGATGGTACCCATCGCGTCACAGAAGTATTCCGCGTAGTCTTCCTGATCACCACAGCCAAAAATAGCGACCAACTTGGTAGAGAAATCGATCTGCTCAAGCTCTGGGAAGAAGTCGTCCCAGTCACATTGCGCTTCGCCGTAGTACCATGTTGGGATGCCAAGCAGAAGCAGATCAAAATTATTGATGTCTTCTTTGCTGCTCTTTGCAATGTCCTGAACATGGACCATGTGCTTGCCCAGTTGTTTTTGAATCATCTTGGCGATAGCTTCAGTGTTACCTGTATCGCTACCAAAGAAGAGACCTACGCTCGCCATAATAGAGAATACCTATTTATTGTTAATCGAGCCGCAATATACACAGCCCAGAATCTAAAGTGTAGAAGAAGGCTTCGCCTTCTTGCCGTTGTAATCTTTGTTAGGTGCCACAGTGGCAGGCTTAAATGCCTACGCCTTCCCAGAAAAGCTGGATCACGCCTTTGGTGATAAAGCCTGCACACCCAAGGAAAAGTACCAGCCACACAATTTTGCGGCCAAAAGGTGGGACTTTTCCTTCATTGAGCACATCCTTGATTGCCATGCCAATGAAAAAGAAGATACCTGCAAACAGCAGATCAAGACCTATCTTCTCGAGCAATTCGAAGTGCTCGTATAGCATTCCCGCCTCCGTTCGGAACCCATTTTCGCCGCGCACTATAGCACAAGTAAGACGGGTCTGTTAACGCTCTGAGTTTGTTAAAAAGCGAGTGATCACACGCGCTACTGTGTCCGGTTTTTCTGCGTGCAACCAATGCCCGGTGTTGGCAACGACGTGTGCCTTTGCTCGGGGGAACTGACGCTCAATATCTTCGCGATGTTCGGCGGAAATGTAGTCCGAGTTCGCACCTTTCAAAAACAAGGTATCACCCTCGAAGATCGCGTGTTCTTGCCAGCCAGTAATGTCGGCATAACGAGCTTCAAGTGTGGGGACGTTAAAACGCCAATCAAAAGTGCCATCTTCCGTTTTAGCGAGAGATTTCAACAGAAACTGACGAACGCCAGGCTCAACAATATGTTCAGCGAGTTTCGCTTCTGCTTCTTTTCGGCTCAAAATGGGCTGCGCCATACTGGCATTCAAACCAGCCAACACCGAATCATGGCGACGGACTTTGTACTCAACGGGCGCAATGTCCATCACGACCAAATCTTGCAGATAATCCGGGTGGAGCTGCGCAAGCATCATGGCCACTTTGCCACCCATGGAGTGACCGATAACAGTGACTTTCTCTATTTTCTGCTGATCAAGAAATTCTTTCACTGCGGTGGCTTGGGATACATAGTCAACGCTTTCAGAACGCGGAGACTGGCCATGATTAGGCAAATCAATTTGATAGACCTGATAATGTTCAGCCAATACTTTTGCTAATCCGCCGAGGTTGTCCAAACTGCCAAATAAGCCATGGATCAACAGTAGAGGCTTGCCTTCGCCCTGGATCTTAAAGTTCAGTTGCACTGCGTGTTTCCCGTAAAGTTCGTTGTTGAGCCTAGTATAACGATCCTGATGATGACTCAAAACCTTACCTCGATCACGAAGAGAGTTATTCTCACTGAAACCAGCATCTTGAGGTGGCTCGGGTACCCCTAACTCTGTATAATCGCAGCGTTGAATTGTAAACAGGACACGATGATCAAACGATGAAGACAATTGAGGTTGATGAAGAGCTATACCGGTACATTGCCAGCCAGACCCAGCACATTGGTGAAAGTGCATCGGACATTCTGCGCAGACTGCTGATGGCACCGCAGGTGGAGCAACAACCCGTTGCAACGTTGACACCGACCCCAGAGAAAAAGGGTATTGTGGTCAGTAAAGATGCGGGCAAAAGTGACACCGTTGATCGTGTAAAAGAAATGCGCTCCCTGTTGATCTCAGATGAATTCGCGGCGCAAGAGAAAGCCATCGGTCGCTTTATGCTGGTGCTTTCTACGTTGTACCGTATTGATTCCCAAGCGTTTGCCGAAGCAACGGCGCTGAAAGGACGCACGCGTGTTTACTTCGCGGATAACGAGCAGACTTTGCTCGAGAGCGGTAAAACGACCAAACCAAAACACATTCCGGAAACGCCATTTTGGGTGATCACCAATACCAACACAGGCCGCAAGCGTCAGATGGTTGAGCAGTTGATGACCAAAATGAATTTCTCCAACGACATCACTGAAAAAGTGGTAGGCGAGATTTAATCGCGCAACGTTTGGTGTAAAAAGAACATATCGATGAAGAGGCCTTGTCACTGACGGGCCTCTCACTATATCTAGACCTGTTGGGCGTTTAGTGCGGTGGTTATGCTGCCTCTCAACAGGTAACGTCAGAATTTTTTGTAAGGATGCGAGTAATGGCTAGCCATGAACGCGCTGGACAGCGAGCCCAGCAACAAGACCTCCATAATATTCCGATGCTGGTGTCGAACTATTTCCAATTGACACCAGATGCTGCGAATCCCGCCCACAAAGTAGAGTTCGGTACCTCTGGTCACCGCGGTTGCGCGGACAAAGTAACTTTTAACCAGCACCACATTTTAGCTATTGCTCAGGCAGTAGCAGAAGTACGAGCAGAGAAAGGTGTAACCGGTCCACTATTTGTGGGTAAAGACACCCATGCGCTGTCAGAGCCAGCGTTCTGTTCCGTTGTAGAAGTGCTGGTGGCAAATGGCGTGAGTGTGATTGCTCAGAAAGAGGGTGGGTATACACCGACCCCAGGCATCTCTCACGCGATCCTGACGCACAATCAGCAAAACGACGATAAAGCGGATGGCATTGTGATTACGCCTTCGCACAACCCACCTCAAGATGGTGGCATCAAATACAATCCGACACACGGTGGCCCGGCGGAAGGTGATCTCACTAAAGCTATTGAGCAGCGAGCCAATGCGCTGATTGCTGAAGGCTTGGCGGGTGTTCGCCGTATGACTTTTGCTGAAGCGGTGGCGAGCGATCTGTTTGTTGAAGCGGATCTGGTCATGCCATATGTGCAGGATTTAGCTTCTGTGGTTGATATGGATGCCATCAAAAAAGCGGGTCTTCGTATCGGTGTTGATCCATTAGGTGGTTCGGGTATTGATTACTGGAAAGCGATCACCGAGCACTTTGGTTTGGACATCACACTGGTTAACGACGATGTGGATCCGTCGTTCCGCTTTATGTCGCTTGATAAGGATGGTGTGATCCGTATGGATTGTTCATCACCGTCAGCGATGGCGGGTCTTCTCGCCTACAAAGACCAGTATGACCTGGCGTTTGGTAACGACCCCGATTTTGACCGCCATGGCATTGTCACGTCAGCCGGTCTGATGAATCCGAACCACTACCTTGCTGTGTGTATCGATTACCTTTACCAGCATCGTCCGCAGTGGGGCGCAGAAGTCGGTGTAGGTAAGACGCTGGTATCCAGTGCAATCATCGATAAAGTGGTGGCTAACCTTGGCCGAAAATTGTGTGAAGTACCAGTAGGCTTCAAGTGGTTTGTTGATGGCTTGTATTCAGGTGACATCGGCTTTGGTGGCGAAGAAAGTGCAGGAGCATCTTTCCTGCGTATGGACGGCACAGCTTGGGCGACGGATAAAGACGGTATTCTGCTTTGCCTTCTGGCGGCGGAGATTACCGCGGTGACAGGTAAGAACCCACAGCAGTACTATGACGAACTCGCGGCGAAGTTTGGTGCTTCCAGCTATGCGCGTTTGCAAGCTCCTGCAAACGGTGAGCAAAAAGCGGTGTTAAGCAAACTTTCTGCGGAAATGGTTACCGCTGAAACCTTGGCCGGTGACACGATCACAGCGAAACTGACTCATGCGCCGGGCAATGGTCAGGCGATTGGTGGTCTTAAGGTGACAACTGAGTTTGGTTGGTTTGCCGCGCGTCCATCCGGCACAGAAGATATTTATAAAATTTACTGTGAAAGCTTTAAAGGCGAAGAGCACCTTGCGCTGATCCAGAAAGAAGCACAAAGCATCGTGAGCGATGTATTTAAGGCTGCCGGGCTTTAATACTCCTCAGCGAAGTAAAAATTGAAAAACCACCGCATGGCGGTGGTTTTTTATATCTAAATAAGGGGCGGTTCAAAGAGAAGGCCAATTCTCTGGAACAACAAACCAGCGGTGACGGTTTTCGTCAATAAGATGTGTTGCCCTTGTGACAGTTTCTGGCAGCGAATATACAGGCAGATCTTCCAAAGAAGGGGCTTCCATCCACTGTGCTCTGGTTAGCTCGAAAAACTTTACATCTATAGGCAATTGGGAGGGCCAACACCAAAATCCATTGACGCTCTGCTCTTGCACATCTGGAGGCGAAGGCAAATCACTGAGAGGTAAGAAAGGATTGGTGTAAAGTCTGCCTTGAACGAGCAGTCTGCGTTTGGCTATCGGGTATTGGGAAAACTGCGTTTTGTATTCTTCAGTATCGGTAAGCATCAACTGTTGTTTGACCATCTTTTTGTGCTTCTTCGCCAACGTATCTTTTGCGTTCGGGCCTCGCCATTCTCCGTCAAACGCCAGATAAAACTTAATGGCAACTTCCCAGTGTTCCAACTCTCCGTTAGGGCTTGCAACGACAAAATCCACAGCACCAAGTGTGCGTTTCTCTCTCTCTACCTGTAATTCTTCGGCAACCAGTCGGTAAGTATCATTGTGATGCAAACATTGTTTGATCAGCCACTGGTAGTAGAAGCCAATCCGTTGACCTCCCTCATAGGCTGGGAATTGCTGGAATGAAATAGAAGACCAGAATGTGGGAGGGACGACGCTTGCGGCGTCTTGAACGATAATGTCTGTTGACTGCTGAATCCAAGCAATATCCCTTTGAACTTGAACACTGTCTGCGAACATGAATGACCTTCCTTGATAACTGTACCGAGAGCATATAGCAAACGAGGTTCACCTGCATCGTCATGGTGGTTAGAATATGTGTAACAGACACTGAGATTCAGGAAGAACATGAACAATTACCAACTCGAATCGCTCCTCAACGACTTTCTAAAGCCTTTCGCGATTAAAGATTACTGCCCAAATGGTATGCAGGTAGAAGGGAAGACTGAGGTGAAGAAAATCGTCACCGGTGTCACTGCTTCACAGGCACTAATAGATGCCGCGATTGAGCAGGGTGCAGACGCGCTGCTGGTTCACCATGGTTACTTTTGGCGGGGAGAGTCTGAGCCACTCAAAGGCATGAAATTTAAGCGTATCAAAGCGTTGATTGAGAATGGAATTAACCTCTATGCCTACCATTTACCACTGGATGTGCATCCTGAGGTGGGTAACAACGCACAACTTGCAAAACTGCTGGGTATCGAACAACGCGGTGGTTTAGAAGATGGCAATCCAAATTCGGTCGCTGTTTGGGGAGAGTTGCCGAATGCAATGTCTGCGAAGGAGTTTAGCGAACTACTGGCAATGAAATTAAACCGCGAACCACTGCATATTGAAAGCGGTGTTGCCAAGTCGATCAAGACAGTAGGTTGGTGCACAGGTGGTGGTCAGGACTTTATTGACCTGGCAGCAAGTAAAGGTATGGATGCTTTCGTTTCGGGTGAAATTTCTGAGCGCACGACGTATTCAGCCAGAGAGTTGGCTATCCATTATTTCAGTGCGGGACACCACGCGACAGAGCGCTATGGTGTGAAGGCTCTCGGCGAGTGGTTGGCGAACGAGCATGGTTTCGACGTGACCTTTATCGATATCGACAATCCAGTATAAGGTCGCTTACAAAACAAAAAACGCCGCGAGAAGCGGCGTTTTTTTCTTTGGCTTTTGCCTATTACTCGCGGTCTTTCAGAGGTTTGAAATCGCGCTTGTCGTAACCAGTGTAAAGCTGACGTGGACGACCGATTCGGTTTTGCGGGTCACTGTGCATTTCATTCCAGTGAGCGATCCAGCCGATGGTACGAGACATCGCGAAAATCACGGTGAACATCGACACTGGGATACCGATTGCTTTCAGAATGATGCCTGAGTAGAAGTCTACGTTCGGGTAGAGTTTCTTCTCGATGAAGTAAGGGTCAGAAAGTGCAATTCTTTCCAGCTCCATTGCTACATCCAGCAGAGGGTCATTGATTTTCAGCTCATCAAGAACTTCGTGACATGCTTCGTTCATGACGGTAGCACGCGGGTCGTAGTTCTTGTAAACGCGGTGACCGAAGCCCATCAGACGGAATGGGTCATCTTTGTCCTTAGCACGTTCAATGTACTCTGGAATGTTCTCTACAGAACCGATTTCTTCCAGCATGCGCAGACACGCTTCGTTAGCACCGCCGTGAGCAGGACCCCACAGTGAAGCAATACCCGCTGCAATACATGCAAATGGGTTTGCACCGGAAGAACCAGCCAAACGAACAGTAGACGTAGAAGCATTTTGCTCGTGGTCTGCGTGAAGGGTAAAGATTTTGTCCATTGCACGCGCAACAACAGGGTTCACTTCATACTCTTCTGCTGGTGTTGCAAACATCATATGCAGGAAGTTTTCAGCGTAATCCAGATCGTTACGTGGATAGATGAACGGTTGTCCGATCGAGTACTTGTAACACATCGCCGCCAACGTAGGCATCTTCGACAGAAGACGGAACGCAGTGATTTCGCGGTGCGTGTCGTTGTTGATGTCCAAAGAGTCGTGGTAGAACGCAGCCAGTGCGCCAACCACACCTACCATAACGGCCATTGGGTGGGCATCACGACGGAAACCATGGAAGAAACTCGCTATTTGCTCGTGAACCATGGTGTGGCGAGTTACGATACGACGGAACTCTTCGTATTGTTTAGGGCTTGGGGCTTCACCATATAGTAGGATGTAACAAACTTCCAAATAGTCAGCGTTATTGGCTAATTGATCAATTGGGTAGCCACGGTGCAATAGAACGCCAGCTGCGCCATCAATATATGTAATTTGTGACTCACACGACGCTGTTGCAACGAAACCTGGGTCAAACGTAAAAAAGCCGTTCGCACCCAATGCACGTACATCGATCACTTCTGGACCGACTGTGCCCCCTTTGATCGGCAGTTCGATAGGTGCTTTCCCTTCAATTTGTAGGGTAGCTTTCTTATCTGCCATAACATTCTCCTTTGTTTTTTTATAATCCTATCCCGGATACGGACCCCGTTGTTGTACCGATCGTCTCATTAGATGTCAATTTGCAGACGTGAACTTTGTCGGGTGTGCGCAAGTATCAAATTTATGTGCGCTTTAAGTTAATGCTCTGTTTCGGGATTTCCGTCAATTTTATTGGTTTGTGTTTAAATGTTACGGGGCATATACTCTCCGGCAGGTCTCTGGATATTACATAATGCCGGGGCGTTTCGGGGCTCAAATCGATATTTTCAATGCGGATTTCAGTGCTTCAACTGCAGTTAATAGCAGTGGCACGTGAAAACGTAATAAATGATGTTGTAGGTCTGGCGCAATAGCGAGATGTGATTCCAGAGAGTGTAATAACAATAATTTGCTCAATGGAGCTGAGTGGGCCATATCGTGAAAGTAAGAAAGCCAAGACCGGTAAACCTCGACCTCCAGACCATTCGCTTCCCTATCACAGCGATCGCGTCTATTACGCACCGTGTGTCGGGTGTCATCACCTTTATCTCGGTCGCCATCCTTCTCTGGCTGTTAAGCCTCTCCCTATCATCCCCTAGTGGTTTTGAAGCCGCCTCTGACATCGTAAACAGTTTCTTCGCCAAGTTTGTCCTGTGGGGCATTCTGACTGCGCTTGCCTATCACATTGTTGGCGGTATCCGTCACTTGTTGATGGACATGGGCCATTTTGAAGAGATGGAAGGTGGTTCGCAGAGCGCGAAAATCGGTTTCATCATCACTGCAGTGCTGTCTGTTTTAGCGGGGATTTTAGTATGGTAGGACACGTATCTTCTTTCGGCAGAAACGGGGTTCATGACTGGATCTTGCTCCGTGCGACTGCCATCATCATGACGCTTTACACCCTATATATGGTGGGTTTCTTTGCGTTTGGTCCCGAATTGACATATCAGAGCTGGATCGAGTTCTGGGGACAAACAAGCAACAAAGTTTTCACCATGTTGGCGCTGGTGTGCGTACTTATCCACGCTTGGATAGGTATGTGGCAGGTATTGACTGACTATATTAAGCCGACTGTGCTGCGTATGTTTATGCAGTTTGGTGTTGTCGCGCTGCTGTTTGTCTACCTGTTGACTGGCTTTTTTGTATTGTGGGGTGTGTAAGTGAGTATTCCAGTAAGAGAATTCGACGCAATTGTTATCGGTGCGGGTGGCGCAGGTATGCGCGCGGCACTGCAAATTTCTGAGCAGGGTCTTTCTTGTGCGCTGCTGTCTAAAGTTTTCCCAACCCGTTCCCACACCGTTTCTGCTCAGGGCGGTATCACGGTAGCGCTGGGTAATTCCCATGAAGATAACTGGGAATGGCACATGTATGACACGGTCAAAGGCTCCGACTACATCGGTGACCAAGACGCGATCGAGTACATGTGTAAAACCGGTCCTCAATCAATCATCGAACTGGAAAAAATGGGTCTTCCATTTTCCCGTTTCGATAACGGTCGCATTTATCAGCGCCCATTCGGTGGACAGTCTAAAGCTTTTGGCGGCGAGCAGGCTGCGCGCACTGCAGCAGCAGCTGATCGTACTGGCCATGCACTGCTTCACACCTTGTACCAGCAAAACATCAAGAACAAGACCACCATCTTCTCTGAGTGGTACGCGTTGGATCTGGTGAAAAACCAGGACGGCGCAGTTGTTGGTGCAACTGCGATGGACATGGAAAGCGGCGAAATTTGTTACTTCAAAGCGAAGGCAACTGTCTTGGCGACAGGCGGTGCGGGCCGTATTTACCAGTCAACGACGAATGCGCACATCAATACAGGTGATGGCGTAGGTATGGCGCTGCGTGCAGGCGTACCAATGCAAGACATGGAAATGTGGCAGTTCCACCCAACCGGTATCGCAGGTGCAGGTGTACTTGTGACGGAAGGTTGTCGCGGTGAAGGTGGTTACCTTCTCAATAAAGATGGTGAGCGCTTCATGGAGCGTTATGCACCAAACGCGAAAGACCTCGCGGGTCGAGACGTTGTTGCACGTTCAATGATGGTTGAAATTCGTGAAGGCCGTGGTTGTGAAGGCCCATGGGGTCCACACATTAAACTGAAACTGGATCACTTAGGTAAAGATGTTCTCGAAGCGCGTCTGCCAGGTATTCTTGAGCTGTCCCGCACATTTGCTCACGTTGATCCAATCAAAGAGCCAATCCCTGTTATCCCTACCTGTCACTACATGATGGGCGGTGTACCAACGCAGGTTTCTGGCCAAGCGATCAAGCAAGACGCAAACGGTAATGATGTGGAAGTACAAGGCCTGTTTGCATGTGGTGAAATCGCTAGCGTATCTGTTCACGGTGCAAACCGTTTGGGTGGTAACTCGCTGCTTGATCTCGTGGTATTTGGCCGCGCAACAGGTTTGCACTTGGGTGAAACTCTGGCTGCACAGGTTGAAGCACGTGATGCGTCAGAGTCTGACATCGAAGCGTCTCTGGCACGTGTCAACCGCTGGAATACAACCCAGAAAGGTGAAGACCCAGTTCAAATCCGCAAGGACCTTCAATCTTGTATGCAGAACAACTTCTCGGTATTCCGCGAAGGCGATGCGATGGCAAAAGGTCTGGAAGAGCTCAAAGTTATCCGCGAACGTCTGAAAGAAGCGCGCCTGGATGATACTTCCTCAGAATTTAACACTCAGCGTGTTGAGTGTCTGGAGCTGGACAACCTGATGGAGACAGCATTCTCTACAGCAGTTGCCGCAAATTACCGTACTGAGAGCCGTGGTGCACACGCACGCTTTGACTTCCAAGAGCGTGATGATGAGAACTGGCTGTGCCACACCATCTACAACCCGGAAACAGAAGCGATGTCAAAGCGTGATGTGAACATGACGCCAGTACATCGTGAAGCTTTCCCACCGAAAGCGCGTACTTACTAAGGGAGGTAGAAGATTATGAAACTGAATTTTTCTGTATACCGTTACAACCCGGACGTTGATGACGCGCCACACATGAAAGGGTACACCCTGGAAGTGCCTGACGGTTCTGACATGATGGTACTAGACGCACTGATCCTGCTGAAAGAGCAAGATCCAACGCTGTCATTCCGTCGTTCATGCCGTGAAGGTGTATGTGGTTCTGATGGTATTAACATGAACGGTAAGAATGGTTTGGCATGTATCACACCCTTGTCAGCGCTGACTGACAAGTCGAGCATTGTGATTCGTCCACTGCCTGGCTTGCCTGTGGTTCGTGACCTGATTGTCGATATGACTCAGTTCTACCAGAACTATGAGCGTGTTAAGCCTTACCTGATTAATGACAGCACACCGCCATCGCGTGAGAATCTTCAATCGCCTGACGACCGTGCTCACCTTGATGGTCTGTATGAGTGCATCATGTGTGCATGTTGTACCACCTCGTGCCCATCGTTCTGGTGGAACCCAGATAAGTTCGTAGGTCCTGCGGGACTTCTGGCTGCATATCGTTGGCTGATTGACAGCCGCGACACTGCCACAGATGAGCGTTTATCAGATCTGGACGACGCTTTTAGCGTTTTCCGTTGCCATAGCATCATGAACTGTGTAAATGTTTGTCCTAAAGGGCTAAATCCTACGAAGGCAATCGGCCATATTCGTTCAATGCTGCTTAAACGCGCAGTGTAATATCGGCCTCTGTACACCTACATATATCAAGATTTAGGCTCCCTTTCGGGGGAGCTTAAAAGGAACGCCGGCTAACCCCCGGTCGTAGCAACATAAAAACTAAGTGGTTAAGGGATAACAATGCAAAATGGCGTGATGAAGGCTTGGTTTGAGTCTTCTCATTTGGCTGGCGCCAATGCAACTTACGTAGAAGATCTCTACGAACTGTACCTCAGTGACCCCGAGTCTGTAGATAGCGAATGGCGAGCAGTTTTTGATGAACTGCCTGTCGTGAATGGCAACGCAACCGAGCAACCCCACTCAAGAGTTCGTGAATATTTCCGCAGACTTGCTACCGAGACAGCGCATTTCAGTGCATCAGTCAGTGATCCGGACGTCGACGCGAAACAGGTAAAAGTTCTCCAACTTATCAACGCCTACCGTTTCCGTGGACACCAACAAGCAAATCTGGACCCTCTCGGTCTTTGGCAGCGCGATCGCGTGCCTGACTTAGACCCATCTTTTCATAGTCTGAACGAAGACGATTTCCAAGAGACGTTTAACGTTGGTTCTTTTGCCATTGGGCAAGAGAGCATGAAGCTAGCCGATCTCTATGACGCATTGACCAAGACCTACTGTGGTTCTATCGGTGCCGAATACATGCACATCACCAATACAGAAGAGAAACGCTGGATTCAGCAGCGTCTTGAGTCTGTGATTGGCCAGCCAGAATTTTCAAGCGACGAGAAAATTACTTTGCTGGAAGAGCTGACGGCAGCGGAAGGTCTCGAACGTTACTTGGGCGCAAAATTCCCAGGCGCGAAGCGTTTCTCATTGGAAGGCGGTGATGCGCTGATCCCAATGGTGAAAGAAGTGATTCGCCATTCAGGTACGCAAGGTGTGCGTGAAGTAGTCGTTGGCATGGCGCACCGTGGTCGTTTGAACATGCTGGTCAACGTTCTGGGTAAGAAGCCTTCTGAGCTGTTTGACGAGTTTGCGGGTAAACATAGCGACTCTTGGGGAACGGGTGACGTGAAATATCACCAAGGTTTCTCAAGTGACTTTGCAACGCCGGGCGGTGACGTTCACCTGGTACTGGCATTTAACCCGTCTCACCTGGAAATCGTTAATCCAGTGGTCATGGGCTCAGTACGTGCGCGTCAAGATCGTCTTGGTGACAAAGACGGCTCAATGGTTCTGCCGATCACCATCCATGGTGACTCAGCGATTGCTGGTCAGGGTGTCGTGCAGGAGACGTTTAACATGTCTCAGGCACGTGGCTACAAGGTTGGCGGTACTATCCGTATCGTGGTTAACAACCAAGTGGGCTTTACCACTTCGAACCCGAACGACACACGCTCAACGCAATACTGTACTGACATCGCGAAGATGGTTCAGGCGCCAATCTTCCACGTGAATGCAGATGATCCGGAAGCGGTGGCATTTGTTGCACGCCTGGCAATTGATTACCGAAACGAATTCAAGCGCGATGTGGTGATTGATCTGGTGTGTTACCGCCGTCATGGTCACAACGAAGCGGATGAGCCGAATGCGACTCAGCCTCTGATGTACCAAAAGATCAAAAAGCACCCAACGCCACGTAAGCTCTATGCCGATGTCCTGTCAGACAAAGGTGTTGCCGACGTTGAAAAAGCCACCGAGTTGGTGAACGGTTATCGTGACGCGCTGGATCACGGCGAAATCGTGGTGAAAGAGTACCGCCCAATGGCGCTTCACTCTGTTGACTGGTCTCCATACTTGGGTCACGACTGGACAGTTGAATGGCCAAATACATTTGATAAGCAGCGCTTGGTTGAGCTCGCTAAACGTATTTGTACTTATCCAGAGAGCCACAAGCTTCACAGCCGCGTTAACAAGCTGTACAACGATCGCCTTGCGATGGCCAACGGTGAGAAAGCGTTGGATTGGGGCATGGCTGAAACACTGGCTTATGCAACGATTGTCGATGAGAGTCGTCGCATCCGTATCACGGGTCAGGACTCCGGGCGTGGTACCTTCTTCCACCGTCATGCTGTATTGCACAACCAAAACGATGCAAGCACCTATATTCCGCTGACTAACATTCATGACAAACAAGGCCCATTCCAGGTCTTTGATTCTGTGTTGTCAGAAGAAGCGGTACTGGCGTTTGAATACGGCTATGCGACTGCAGAACCTGGTGGTCTGACAGTTTGGGAAGCACAGTTCGGTGACTTCGCAAACGGCGCACAGGTTGTTATCGACCAGTTCATTAGTTCGGGTGAGCAGAAGTGGGGTCGTATGTGTGGCTTGACCATGCTGCTGCCTCATGGCTATGAAGGTCAGGGTCCAGAGCACTCCTCTGCACGCCTTGAGCGTTACTTGCAACTTTGCGCTGAGCAAAACATGCAGGTTATCGTCCCTTCAACGCCAGCACAGGTTTACCACATGCTGCGTCGCCAGGTGTTCCGCCCAATGCGTCGCCCTCTGATTGTGATGTCGCCTAAATCATTGCTCCGTCATCCACTGTGTACTTCAACACTGGATGAACTTGCTGATGGCAACTTCCAACCAGCAATCGGCGAGATTGACGATCTGGATCCAAAAGCGGTCAAACGTGTCGTGATGTGTTCGGGTAAAGTCTACTTTGACTTGCTGGAAGCGCGTCGCAAAGAAGAAATTAAAGATGTCGCCATCATTCGTATTGAGCAGATCTACCCGTTCCCGAAAGAGGACGTACAGGCTGCGATCAGCGAATATGTCAACGCCAAAGATTTTGTCTGGTGCCAGGAAGAGCCTCAAAACCAAGGCGCTTGGTACAGCAGCCAGCACAATTTCCGCTTGGCCATCCCGGCTGATGCCACCCTAAGCTATGCAGGCCGTGCGGCTTCTGCATCGCCAGCGGTAGGTTACATGTCGGTACACTTAAAACAACAAAAGGCGTTGATTGAAGACGCTCTTACCCTGAATTAAGAACTAGAAAGCTAAGGAATTAAACGAAATGACAATCGAAATTCTGGTTCCCGACCTACCTGAATCTGTTGCTGATGCAACAGTGGCGACATGGCACAAGAAACCAGGCGATGCGGTAAGCCGTGACGAAGTACTGGTTGATATTGAAACAGATAAAGTGGTTCTGGAAGTTCCAGCACCAGATGATGGCGTGCTAGAAGCCATTGTTGAAGAAGAAGGTGCGACTGTTCTGTCTAAGCAACTGCTTGCTAAGCTCAAGCCTGGTGCTGTTGCTGGCGAACCTACTCAAGACGCGCCAGCGTCTTCTGAAGCATCGCCTGACAAGCGTCACACTGCTTCTCTTTCTGAAGAGTCTAACGATGCCCTGAGCCCAGCTGTTCGCCGCCTTCTAGCAGAGAATGATCTGACGCCTGAGCAAATCAAAGGCACCGGTGTTGGCGGTCGAATCACTCGCGAAGACGTGGATGCCTTCCTGAAAAGTGGCGGTGCGAAAGCGGCTGCCGCAGCGCCAGCTGCAGCCAAAGATGAAGCGCCTGCACTTGGCCACCGTAGCGAGAAACGTGTTCCTATGACACGTCTTCGTAAGCGTGTTGCCGAGCGTCTGTTGGAAGCGAAAAACAGCACTGCGATGCTGACCACGTTTAACGAAGTGAACATGAAGCCAATCATGGACATTCGTAAACAATACAAAGATGTTTTCGAAGAGCGCCATGGTATTCGTTTGGGCTTCATGTCTTTCTACGTGAAAGCGGTTGTTGAAGCGCTGAAGCGCTACCCAGAAGTGAATGCGTCAATTGATGGTGATGACATTGTTTATCACAACTTCTTTGACGTAAGCATGGCCGTTTCGACTCCTCGTGGTCTAGTAACGCCAGTATTGCGTGACTGTGACCGCCTGGGCCTGGCTGAGATCGAAAAAGGGATCAAAGAGCTGGCTATTAAGGGCCGTGACGGTAAGCTGACGGTTGACGAACTGACCGGCGGTAATTTCACCATCACCAACGGTGGTGTATTTGGTTCTCTGATGTCGACGCCGATTATCAACCCACCACAAGCTGCTATTCTTGGTATGCACAAGATCCAAGAGCGTCCAATGGCAGTCGATGGCAAGGTTGAAATTCTGCCAATGATGTACCTTGCTCTTTCTTACGATCACCGTTTGATCGATGGACGCGAGTCTGTTGGTTTCTTGGTGACTGTAAAAGAGCTTTTAGAAGACCCAACGCGTCTGCTGCTTGACGTATAAGCAGCCCGGTTTTTACCGGATAACAGGGGGCTGGAGCCCCCTGTGTGGAAAGCAAATTAAACCTATAAAACGGAAATAGACACGGATAGAACATCATGAATCTGCACGAATATCAGTCAAAACAGCTGTTTGCTGAATATGGGCTGCCAGTATCCGAAGGGTATGCCTGTGACACTCCTCAAGAAGCTGCTGAAGCTGCCGACAAGCTTGGCGGAAATAAGTGGGTTGTTAAATGTCAGGTACACGCTGGCGGTCGCGGTAAAGCGGGCGGTGTGAAACTGGTTAGCAACAAAGAAGAAATCAAAGAATTCGCACAAAACTGGTTGGGCAAAAATCTGGTGACTTACCAGACAGATGCAAATGGCCAGCCTGTTAGCAAAATCCTGGTTGAAGAGTGTACTGACATTGCTCAAGAGCTCTACCTGGGTGCAGTAGTAGACCGTGGTACACGTCGCGTTGTTTTCATGGCATCGACTGAAGGTGGTGTGGAAATCGAAAAAGTCGCTGAAGAGACGCCAGAGCTGATCCACAAAGCTGCGATCGATCCATTGGTTGGTCCTCAGCCATATCAAGGCCGCCAACTGGCATTCAAGCTGGGTCTACAAGGCGAGCAAATCAAGCAATTCACCAAAATTTTCATGGGTATTGCAAAGCTGTTCATCGAGCGCGATGTTGCGCTGGTGGAAGTGAACCCATTGGTTATCACTGATCAGGGTAACCTGCACTGTCTGGATGCAAAACTGGCTGTTGATAGCAACGCTGTTTACCGTCAGCCAAAAATCCGTGAAATGCACGATCCATCTCAGGACGATCCACGTGAAGCACACGCTGCACAGTGGGAACTGAACTATGTTGCTCTGGACGGCAGCATTGGTTGCATGGTTAACGGTGCGGGCCTGGCAATGGGTACCATGGATATCGTTAACCTGCATGGCGGCAGCCCTGCAAACTTCCTGGATGTTGGTGGCGGCGCAACCAAAGAGCGCGTTACTGAAGCATTCAAAATCATCCTCTCTGACGACAACGTAAAAGCTGTTCTGGTGAACATCTTCGGCGGTATCGTACGCTGTGACCTGATCGCAGACGGAATCATCGGTGCGGTAGAAGAAGTTGGCGTTAAAGTACCGGTTGTTGTTCGCCTTGAAGGTAACAACGCTGAGCTTGGCGCGAAGAAACTGGCTGAGTCAGGCCTGAACATTATTGCTGCGACCTCACTGACTGAAGCAGCAGAGAAAGTTGTTGCTGCAGCGGAGGGCAAATAATGTCTGTTTTGATTAACAAAGATACCAAAGTAATCTGTCAGGGTTTCACCGGTGGTCAGGGTACTTTCCACTCAGAGCAAGCGATCGAGTACGGAACGCAAATGGTTGGTGGTGTATCACCAGGCAAAGGCGGCACGACTCATCTGGGTCTTCCAGTGTTCAATACTGTGGCAGAAGCCGTGGAAGCAACTGGCGCGACAGCGACTGTAATCTACGTACCAGCTCCGTTCTGTAAAGATGCGATCCTGGAAGCGATTGATGCAGGTATCGAACTGATTGTGACCATCACCGAAGGTATCCCTACGCTGGATATGCTGGAAGTGAAGGTGAAGCTGGATGAAGCTGGCGTTCGCATGATCGGTCCGAACTGCCCAGGCGTTATCACTCCGGGCGAATGTAAGATTGGCATCATGCCTGGCCACATCCACAAGCCAGGTAAAGTGGGTATCGTATCTCGTTCAGGTACCCTGACTTATGAAGCGGTTAAGCAGACGACTGACGAAGGTTTCGGCCAATCTACTTGTGTAGGTATCGGTGGTGACCCAATCCCAGGCTCTAACTTCATTGACGTTCTGAAAATGTTCGAAGAAGATCCACAGACTGAAGCGATTGTCATGATCGGTGAAATCGGTGGTACTGCAGAAGAAGAAGCAGCGGCATTCATCAAAGAGAATGTGACTAAGCCAGTTGTTTCTTACATCGCTGGTGTGACTGCTCCTCCGGGCAAGCGTATGGGTCACGCAGGTGCGATCATCTCTGGCGGTAAAGGTACTGCGGAAGACAAATTCGCAGCGCTGGAAGCGGCCGGCGTAACCACAGTGAAAAGCCTTGCTGATATCGGTAAAGCACTGCGTTCACGTACTGGTTGGTAAGCAAATCAGAATAGAAAAAACCGCTCCTTGGAGCGGTTTTTTTATGCCTTTAAATACTATTCGGCTTGTCGGTAGAATTGACTTAGAAAGAACAGGCTGGCAGCTGCGACTACTACAGAAGGGCCTGCCGGGGTGTCTTTAAACCATGACAAAGCAATTCCACCAAACACAGCAATGACGCCAATGACACTGGCAAGCATAGCCATTTGTTCTGGACTCCTTGAGAAACGTCGAGCTGTCGCCGCAGGGATGATCATCAAGGAGGTGATGATCAGAGCACCGACAAACTTCATCGCAACAGCAATGACCAGCCCAACCAATAACATCAGGATCAGTTTGAGTCGATCGACGTTGTAACCATCGACCCTTGCCATCTCTTCGTTAACCGTAATTGCGAGAAACGGCGTCCAGAGTTTATAGAGAAATGCCAATACCAGTGCGCAGCCTGCTGCAATCCAACTAATGTCTGCCGTTGTCACAGACAGAAGGTCACCAAACAAATACGCCATTAGGTCTACGCGTAAGTCGTCAACAAAACTGATTGTCACAAGGCCGAGCGACAAAGACGTATGTGCGATGATGCCAAGCAGAGTGTCCGTTGAGACACTGCTTTTACGTTGGAGCCCCACCAGTAAAATACCAATCACTATACAGCTGAAAACGAGCGCGATGTTCAGATTGATCTGAAGCATGAAGCCAAGAGCTAATCCCAGCAGTGAACCGTGAGCAAGCGTGTCGCCGAAGTAAGCCATCTTACGCCATACAACAAATGAGCCGAGAGGGCCTACAGTGGCAGCAATGAGGACACCTGCAAAAAGCGGGATCGCAAGAAACTCAAGCATTGTGATGGTCTCCATGTTGGCAGGGACCAATAGGGCTTCCTGACAGATCGTGTTCGTGGTTATGGTGATGCTGGTAAAGCGCTAGCTGTTCGCATTCTCGACGACCGAACAACGCAATATATTCAGGGTGAGATGAAATCGCTTCAGGTTCTCCAGAACAACATACATGGTGTTGAAGACAGATAACCTCATCAGTTTTTGCCATGACGATATGGAGATCGTGGGAAACCATGAGTACAGCACACTGCAACTTATCCTTTAGTTGGCCTATCAGGCTATAAAGCTCCAGCTGGCCTGACACATCCACGCCTTGAACCGGCTCATCCAAAACCAGCAAATCAGGCTTTTTCAAAACCGCACTGGCCAGCAATACTCGCTGGCATTCACCGCCGGATAAAGTGTGCATATTGGAATGAAGCAACTTAGTTGCTCCGACAAGTGCTAACGCTTCGTTAATGTTTTTGCGGTTAGCTCCCGGAGAAAGCTTCAGAAAACGCTCTACGTTAAGAGGCAGGCTTTCATTGAGCTTCAGCTTCTGCGGTACATAACCAACTTTTAATCCCTTGCTCTTTTCTACTTTGCCTTCTGTCGGGGCGTTCAAGCCAATAACTGTTTTCACCAGTGTGGATTTGCCTGCACCATTCGGGCCGATAAGGGTCGTGATTCTATTGCGGTACAGAGACAGTGACACACGGTCCAGTACACTTTTTCCATCAAAGTTGACGGAGACGTTGTCGAGTTTAACGAGAGCTGCGGACATATCTTGAACAAGTGGTTTAAAAATGAAATGTTATAATATAACATTTCTCGCTGTTTTTAAATTCGCATGATGGATGACACGATGATCAGTAGTACAAAGAAGTTTTTCATAGCCTTAATGTTATTCCTTCCAGCAGTTGCGAGCGCCCAGCCGAACTTGGTTACGACTATCAAACCGCTCGGTTTGATAGCCAATGACATCGCGGGTAATCATGCCAACGTGGAAGTGTTACTGCCGGATAGTGCATCTCCACATGATTATGCGCTGAAACCGTCAGACCTCAAAAAAATCTCCTCGGCTGATGCGGTATTCTGGGTAGGGCCAGAACTAGAGTTGTTTTTGGAGAAGCTACTGAGCGATGCGGACAATGCCGTTCGTTTAACAAGCTACCCAGGCATGCCAGTTCGCTACTTCGAAGAAGGCTCGCATGGTCACGATGACCACGACCACCACGATCACTCTCATGATGGTATTGATGGACACATCTGGTTAGGCCCAGATCAAAGCATCGTTATTGCACAGGCGGTAAAAGACAAGTTATCAAAAATAGACCCAGAGAATGCGAAGGCTTATGAGGATAACTACACAGCGTTTAAAGCTGAGTTGGAGCAGACAAAGCTTGCACTTCAAACTCGTCTCGCTGCTTTCAACAACAAAGGCTACTTCCTGTTTCATGATGCATACGGCTATTTTGAAGATGCATTTAAACTCAGTCCACTTGGTCATTTGACCATCAACCCAGATCGTAAGCCAGGTGCTAAAACGCTGGTTGCTATCCGTGGTGCCATCAAAGAGGGTAAAGCGCAGTGTGTATTCAGTGAGCCGCAGTTTAACCCAGCCATGGTATCAACCTTAGTGAAGGGAACTGACACGAAAGTGTTGGTGCTTGATCCAATGGCAACGGACTTAAAAGTAGGAAGCAATCAATATGTTGATTTCTTGAATCAACTAGGAAGCCAGTATCTATCTTGCTTTGGAGAGATTTGAGTCGGTGTAGTGTGAACTTGTTCGCATAATTCCTAACTTCGAAGAAGACCAAATCCGAAAAGCTGCGAAACTGCAGTGACAGTAAAAAATCATATAAAACAATGTTGTCACTGTTTCGCATTTTGCTTGCTCTGCACAAACCATTTCTCATGGCGATGTTGATCTTTACCGGACTGACGATAACGGTACAGGCATCGCCTATTTTCTATTCCTTCCCATTTGCCTCCGCGAGTGATACCACCAAAATCAAAGAGATAGAGCATGCCGAAGGAAAAGGTGTCTGGCTGCTCGATACCGGCGGTCGTGTCAGTTTCTATGACGGGTCGCACTACCACAAATTGGATGCCTTTACGCCCATCGGTAAGGGCGTTTCTAAAATTGAACTGTTCAGCGGAGATTTATGGCTGGTATTAAAAGGCCAGCTAATACAATACGATATCGACGAAAACCAGTTAACCCCTATTGATTTAGAAGGAGAGGTTACTGCGTTGGTTGGAACGAAAAAACAGCTCTGGGTCACCACGTCGCGCAAGACATTCACAATAGACACTGATAGCCATCAACCAGCCACCGTATCTGATAGGCCATATGACGCCTTGATAGCAATGGACGACAAGGCTGTAGCTCTGCACGAAAGCAAAGCTTACGCATTACCTTCGAAGCAACTCCTTTTTGAATTTGATGAGAAGATTAATAGCGTCTCGAAGCGTGGCGACCAATATTGGATGGGTACTGACAGGGGCGTGTTAGTCATTAAGTCTGGTACGGTGCTGAATCGTTACCTACCTGAGCTGCGCATTGATCACGTAGCAGTGACCCATGAAGGGGTTTGGGCGGGGTCACCAGCAGGGCTGTTTTTCAAGCAAGAGAATGAACGCGACTTTGATGCGCTCTCTGGACAGAGTGATGACACCTTCAGTTTTTCCGGACACGCCATTATGGATATTGAAGTGGGTGAAGCGGAAGATTTATGGGTCGCGAGCGATGTCGGGCTCAATTATCGCAGCAAAATTATCAGCCACATCAACCGATTCCCCATGTATGTTCTGTCCCCTGAACCTGGGGAGGAACAATTATCCTCACTGGTAGAGCACGATGACGGTTACCTTTTGAGTACCAGATATAAACTCGTCATGCTTAATGCCGAAATGATGCCGGTAAAATCCACTAAGCTGGACACCGCAATCGACAGCATGGTCAAGTTTGACGGTACCTTGTGGGTGGCGACTGCGTTAGGCCTTAAGGCCTATAACCCGGACACTTTTTCAAGGTTGGAGGGGCAGATCCCACCAGTGCTCGAGGGCGTACCCGTTGATCGCATTATTAGCGACAGCCACTCACTTTGGCTGGCAACTGGCTCCAAGATCATGCGTTTTTGGCCTCAAAGTCAGACAGTGGTGGACTTTGGCAGCGATTGGTCAGGTGCATTCAATAATCGACTTACCTCAGTGATCGATCTTGAAGAAAGTGGCACCTGGCTTGGAACAGCGAATGGTCTCTATTTCTATTTTGATGGCAGGTTTATTCCGAAACTCAGCCGGGAACAAGTGGGAGCGATAAAGTCCCTGAAAGTCGGGCCGAATGGCGAGGTATGGATGCTGACACAGCGTGGGATTTATACCTATGACGCTATCCAGCAATCTCTGCCCAAAGAGCAGTTTATTCATGCCAGCGACGATGTGGCCAAGTGTTTGGTTGTGAATGGCGCCTCAGCGCTTTATGTGACTAAAAAAGGGGTGTACCGACATCAATTCTCCCCTAATGCTCTGCAATTTGTGCAAGGCTCCCCAAATCCAGTCGCCTCTTTGCGTCATTTCTGTCAAAAGAACGCAGAGAGGATGTTGATTGCAGGGGACTTTGGTGTGTTCTCGATTCCTGAGGCGACTCTCACATCCCTTTTCAATACCCCATCTACTCCGGTATCGCCAAGCGCTGTTTATATCAACGGGATTCCCTGGCGGTTGGGACTTTCATCGGACAAACCACTTGGTATAAACCCCAATGGTACTGTTGCCGTTGAAGTGGGGCGGATACCGTTTGGAACCAGTGAAACACTCAAGTATCGCCTTGAAGGCCATGGTGATGGGAACTGGTATTCAACAAGTGATCAAAAACTCGTTTTCAGTGCGTTAAAACCCGGTGATTACACCTTGATGATCAAGATGGAAAAAGGTGACGGCACCAGTCAGCAGATACGGTTGATTAGGTTTGTGGTTGCGTCACCCTGGTACCAGCGATTGGGTTATTTCCTGCTGGTCTTGATCATCGGCATCATCTTTGTGGCCGTCTATTATCGAAGAAAGCACGATGCTGTAAGGGTTCAGAACAAGCAGCTTAGGGAAACCGTTCACCGCAAAGTTATTGAAATTGATAAGCGCGAAGTTTCCGTCAAACGCTTTTGCGGTGCTTTGCCGCCTGAAGATGATGACTCACCAGAAGCGCTCACAACGGTGCGAAGTGAAGACTTATCTTCTGAGTCTAAAGAGTCCGAAGCGTGGCGTGAGCGGGTGATTGCCGAAATTAACAGCCATTTCCATGACCCTGAATACTCTACTGCGCTGTTAGCAAGGGCGTTGTTTATCTCGGAGCGAAGCTTGCAACGCCGCTTTAAGCAAGAACTGGGCAATACATTCAAAGAGATGCTGATTACCACGCGACTGGAGAATGCGAAACGTATGCTTTGTCAGGGTGACAAGATCACTGACGTCGCCGTTGCCTGCGGATTCAACGAACCTTCCTACTTCGCCAAGTCGTTTAAGCAAAAATATGGTGTTACTCCCTCACAATTCCGTGAAACCTGCGGTAGTGAACAGCATCCATAAACGCTCTCTTCAATGCTAAATACCTGCTGGTGTAAGTCTATGGCTCGGGGTGGGGGCTACTACAAATAAAGGGAGGGCGAGAAAAAAAGAGCGTGGTATAGCCTGCTGACCATACCACGGGCGTCAAAGACACCTTCGCTTGCTGCCGGAGGTGTGTGGGAGACCGCACACCATCTGGAATTAGGTTTTAAATAACTTGGGTTCATTAAAACGATTTAACCGCGATCGCTGATAGTAATTTCCCGCCATTATTTCATTTCCATTAAAAAGCCCTGATTTCTTTGCACCGCCTCTAAAATTTCTAGGGGTCGAAGGGTTTGAAATTTTTTCTTTTGACGTTTTTAACGAAGAGTACAAGGTTTGATTTTTCTATTGAAGCTCAACCAAGGTGTGCGTCAACTGGCTGTTTTTATGATGAAACTGACGAAGTTAACGAGAATATTGACGAAATTGACGAACGGATCGACGTGCTGAACGAGTGAGGTATCGAACTTTCCTAGGGTCTGTTGATCAAAAACAACTTTCCTACGGAAACAATTTGCAATACTTTTGACTGCAAATGTATATGATTCTCATTGTGGTTGTATTTATGAAGCTTACGGAACTTAAACCCGGTAAGGCTGGGCGGGTGCTATCTCTCTCGTCTGTGCCTACTATCCCTCGAAAAAAACTGATGGCAATGGGTTTACTGCCCGAGACTGAGTTCAGTGTTATCCGTTATGCACCAATGGGCGATCCGGTCCAAATCCGAGTGAGAGGATGCGACATTGCACTTCGCCTATCTTTAGCGCAAAACATCGAGGTAGCCTCTCATGATGGGTAAGCAATTACTGACGGTGGGAAACCCCAATTCTGGTAAAACGACCTTGTTTAATCGCCTGACAGGCTCTCGTCAGGAAATCGGTAACTGGGCGGGTGTTACTGTCGACAAGAAAATGGGGCGGCTGTCACTGCAAGGTGAAGAGGCCTCACTCACTGATTTGCCGGGCATCTATACGCTCGACAATGCAGATGGTGAGAATAGTCTTGATGAATCAATCGCGATTTCCGCTTTGTTCAATCTCCCTTGCGATTTGATTGTTAACGTTCTAGATGCGAGCAGTCTTGAGCGCAGTTTGTATCTTACGCTGCAACTGCGTGAGCTTGGTCGTCCCATGGTTGTGATACTGAACAAAATGGATGTGGTTAAGGCTCAAGGTTTTGAAATCGATGAAAACGTTTTGTCGAATTGGCTCCAGTGTCCTGTCTATTCCGTGACAGCAACCGACATGAAGTCAGTTGAGGCGCTAAATGTTTCACTCTCTGAGGCGTTATCAGTTGCACCGTCTTCAAACAGTGGTTTTGAACTTCACTACGGTGAAAACCTTGAGCAAGGCATCTCGACGCTGTCGCAAGAACTTGTAAAAGAAGGCCATGTGTATAGTCGGGCAGCGGCTATCCGTCTTCTTTGCGGAGATAGCGCTCTTAAGCGTCAGATGTCTGATGGCATTGAGTATACCCTCCATACGGTCACAAACTCTCTGGAAGCAACAGATATCGACCTTATGGTTGCAGATGTCCGTTATTCACGGGTTGCGAAAATCTGTCATGCAGCCAAAACACAAGTCGTTCCTCTCAAAGCGAGAGTCACAGATGCCATCGATAATCTGGTATTGAGCCGCTACTTTGCGATGCCAATCTTCTTTGCCGTGATGTACATGATGTTTATGTTCTCCATCAATATTGGAGGCGCATTCATCGACTTTTTCGATATCGGTACTGGGGCATTGTTGGTCGATGGTGGTCATTATCTGCTGGATGACCACCTTCCGGTTTGGCTGGTCACTATTATTGCTGATGGTGTCGGTGGTGGTATCCAGACTGTCGCGACATTTATTCCTGTGATTGCCTGTCTGTATCTGTTCATGTCCCTCCTTGAAACGTCTGGCTATATGGCACGTGCTGCTTTTGTGCTGGATAAGGCAATGCAGAAGATAGGGCTGCCGGGTAAGGCTTTCGTTCCATTAGTTTTGGGCTTTGGCTGCAATGTCCCTGCGATTATGGCAACCCGAACACTGGATCAGGAACGTGAACGCCGGTTGGCGGCAGCGATGGCACCGTTTATGTCTTGTGGTGCAAGGCTACCGGTTTATGCACTGTTTGCAGCGGCATTTTTCCCGGAAAACGGTCAAAATGTTGTTTTTCTCCTTTACCTTTTGGGCATCGCTGTCGCCATTTTTACGGGTATTGTTTTGCGTCGGACTTTGTACCCCGGTGATAGCGAAGCCTTGTTAATGGAAATGCCGCGCTATGAATGGCCGCGGGTGAAAGACATCTACGTGAAAACCTGGCAGAAACTCAAGCGTTTTGTGCTTGGTGCCGGTAAGACCATTGTGGTGGTGGTGACTATCCTGAGCTTTGTGAATTCAATTGGTACGGATGGTTCGTTTGGTAACGAAGATTCAGATAACTCCGTGTTGGCAAAGGCGGCCCAATTTGTCACGCCAGTGTTTTCACCAATCGGTATTCAGGAGGATAACTGGCAGGCGACGGTTGGCATCATTACCGGCATTTTTGCTAAAGAAGCAGTTGTGGGCACGTTGAACAACCTTTATGCCTCTCCAAGTGATGAAGATGTATCAGAGTACGACTTGCTAAGTAGCCTGACCGAAGCGGTACAGACTATTCCTGAAAACCTGATGGGACTGAACTATGCAGACCCTCTGGGTATCCAAGTAGGTGATTTAGCAGACAATGAAGCAGTGGCTGAAGAGCAAGAAGTTGATCTGAGCATTTTTGCTAATCTGAGTGCTAATTTTACCGTGGCGAGCGCCTTTGCTTATCTGGTTTTCATCTTGCTATACACACCTTGTGTCGCGGCGATGGGGGCGTATGTCCGTGAATTTGGCCGACCATTTGCTGTCTTCATTGCTGGATGGACCATGCTGCTAGGTGTGGTGGTTGCAACCATTACCTATCAGTCGATGATGCTAATGGTGACACCTTTGGCGAGTGGTCTATGGATTGCCGGTAGCATTGCGTTGATGGTGGCGACGATAGCGTTACTCAAACGCCAAGGTTCATTCGCAAACACACTCAGAGTCGTTACAGTATGATTTTGTTTGCCTTGCGGGATTATATCCAATCTCACCCAAAGTGCTCTTTAAGGGAGTTGGCAAAAGCGTTCGCGCTGTCTGAAGATGGTGTTGAAGCCATGCTGAAAGAGTGGGTGAAACGGGGAAAACTCAAGGTGACAGTATCTAAGCGATCATCTTTCGAAGTCCGGCAATATACCTGGTTGGAAGACTCTGAGCTGGGGCTGACTGTCTACCAGTAAATACAAAAAGCGCGGATATAATCCGCGCTTTTCTTTTATCCCGCCGGCGTGAAGTCGGCGATCTCGCCGAGGAGGGCGCGCCATTTTTCCGTAATTTCGACTTGGGCTAAGTCATGGCGCAGCACCCCGTTGGTGTTGCCCCATACAGGACCAGGCCACGCAGTATCGGTTTGGAAGCGGGCAATATGATGAACGTGAAGCTGAGGCACCATGTTACCCAGAGCAGCGATGTTGAGCTTGTCTGCATTCGTGTGTGCTTCCAGTTTTGTCGCGACCCAAGAAGATTCACGAATAAACTGGAGTTGATCAGTTTCGGACAGATGGTGAATTTCGCGAATTCCTTCGACTCTGGGAACCAAAATCAACCAAGGACCAAAGTCTTCTTTACTTAAAAGAACACGGCAAAGTGGCAAGTCGCCGAGCCATGTGGTGTCTGCGTCCAAACGTGGGTGGAGTTCGAATGGCATTTCATCTTCTCTTGATGTCAGGAAATCAGGTCAAAACTACTGGGATTCCGCGCCAATGTAAATGATTGTTGGAGTGCGCATTCTCATGATTGAAACGATAGCTCAACCCTTTGAGCGGCTTGACCAAGATTAAACTCTTACTTGTCCTGTCGTGCAGGTCTTGCGTAAATGTCATAGTAAAATCACAAAACCAACGCCAATAGTGTCATTGAACCGCGTTAAATCAAATATGCAGTTAGGCTTTAAAGGTACTTATATTGCGTCAGAGGGAGGCGCGAATGGACTACATAGAAGTACTAGAGTTTTGGTTTGGCGATCCTGATGCTCCCAAAACAGACGATATGCTTAACGCCATGTGGTTTGAAAGCGATGAGGCGTTGGACAAGCAAATCCGAGAGCAGTTTCTTCCCTATGTCAGCATGGCGGGCGAGGGGAAATTGAATCAGTGGCTTTCTTCACCACAAGGAACATTAGCGACTATCGTTCTTCTTGATCAGTTTAGCCGCAGGGTTTATCGCGGATTGAGCGCGGCATTCCGGTATGACGAGTTTGCTTTGGCGGTCTGCAAGCGTGGCCTAGCAGAAGCACAGGATTTAACCTTACCGACCATTCAGCGAGCGTTTTTCTATATGCCTTTGCAACACTCGGAACACATGGAAGACCAAGAAGAAGCCCTTTTTCGTTTCAGTCAGCTGTGTAGTTCTGCTGGACTGGATGAGGCAGGGTTGTTTGAAAATATTTTTCGCCACGCGAGAAACAACTTTGACGTTATTAAGCGATTTGGACGCTTTCCGAGCCGAAATGCTTCGCTGGGCCGACTTTCTACAGAAGCTGAGTTGCAATGGCTCGCTGGTGGCGGAGCGAAGCTTACTCAATAGCAGGTTCGCTTAGCTAACCTGCGGCATGACGCAGTTGCGGCCTTTGTGTTTTGCGTTGTACAAGGCTTCGTCTGCTCTGGCTACTAATGCCAATCCACACTCATCACCTTCTCTCTCCGCGATACCAAATGATGCCGTAATCGAGTTGATTTTCTGTCCAGAACGCTTGTCTGTGACCGACAACCTTTCGAGTGTCGAACGCATTTTCTCGGCGAGCATAAACGTCGACTTTAGAGGCAGACTTGGCAAAATAGTCACGAACTCTTCTCCGCCGTATCTAAATACTGCCCCTGATTCATCAACCACCTGCTGCAGTTTGGCTGCAACAATCTGAAGTACCTTGTCGCCCATTTGATGACCAAACTCATCGTTGAAAGATTTGAAGTGATCGATATCTACCATCATGACACTGAATACGTTGTTTTGGCTAACGTTTTCATCGAGCTGCTTTTCAAATTCACGACGGTTTAAGCAGCCTGTCAAAGCATCATGTGAGGCTTGTTTCTGATATTCCTGAAGTTGTTTTTTTAGTGCGTCAATTTCAGTTTTTTGTGAGGTAACTTGTAACTGGTATTGGGACGTAGCACTCAGCAGATGCTGTGAACCTTTGAGAAGTTCATGCAGCACTTGCTTGCTTTCTCCGTTTTTGGCGATATCACCTTTTACGTTTTTCAGTTTATCTACAGAACTGCTTAGGATGTCTCGAAACTCTTCGGTATCCGATACCGTGTGTTCCATGGATTCGCCAAGATCAGCAGTCAGGTTCTGAAGCTTTTGACGGAAATTGTTCACTTCCCGCCTGGCATCATCAATCAGATACGTATCGATAATTTCGTCGCAGTGTTTAATCGAGCAGGCTCCAAAACGGCTGACTTTGTTATCAACAGCTTGATTTAACTGGGGGTTTGTACCTGCACAATAGGTATACCAAAGCGAGAAATAGTGAGGCGTTGTCGGTACCTTGTATTTTACCATTAAAGGTACGGCACGCTTGAAAATACTGGTGGCTTCAAAAAAGGCGTAATCACTCATTAGTGTCTCCTTAACGAACACTTTCTCCGTTATTGATACAGGATTATGTGCGATAAATTAACACTAGGTGTAAAAAACCCCGTACATTGGTACAGGGTTTTTGAGAATTGTGATCTAAATCTGATTTTAATTGGTTACATACGTTCTAGCGTATTAATTCCAAGCAGATCAAGGCCTTGTTTTATAGTGCGTGATGTCAGTGCAGCTAGTTTCATTCTGCTTTGCTTAGTTTCACCTTCAGCATTCAGGATCGGGCACGCTTCGTAGAAACTTGAGAAGGTACCAGCCAGATCAAACAGGTAGCTACACATGATGTGTGGCTGACCTTCGCGGGCGACACCATCAACGGCTTCTTCAAATTGCAGAAGTTTGGAAACCAGTGCTTTCTCTTTCTCTTCAGATACAATGATTTGGCCTTCGATGCTGTTCGCATCAATGCCGGCTTTGTTGAAGATAGAGGCCACACGGGTGTAAGCGTATTGCATGTAAGGCGCAGTATTGCCTTCAAACGCCAGCATGTTGTCCCAGTCAAACACGTAGTCAGTGGTGCGGTGCTTAGACAAGTCAGCGTATTTTACGGCTGCCATTGCTACTGTGTTCGCAATGTTGTCTTTTTCTTCCACTGACAATTCAGGATTTTTCTCTTCAATCAGCTTCTTCGCGCGAACTTCTGCTTCGTCCAGCAGGTCAGCCAGGCGAACGGTACCGCCTGCACGGGTCTTGAACGGCTTACCATCTTTACCCAGCATCATGCCGAACGCATGGTGCTCAAGGCTCATGCTTTCAGGTACATAACCCGCTTTACGAACGATAGTCCACGCCTGCATCAGGTGCTGGTGTTGACGTGAGTCGATGAAGTACAGCACGCGATCTGCGTTGAAGGTTTCGTAGCGGTATTTCGCACACGCGATATCCGTGGTGGTGTACAGGAAGCCGCCGTCACGCTTCTGGATGATCACACCCATAGGCTCGCCATCTTTGTTCTTGTATTCGTCCAGAAACACAACCATGGCGCCGTCATCTTCGACTGCCAGGCCTTGTGCTTTCAGGTCTTCAACAATGCCAGCAAGCATGCTGTTGTACATGCTTTCGCCCATTACGTCTTTGTCTGTTAGGGATACGTTCAAACGGTCGTAGTTACGCTGGTTTTGTTCCAGAGTGATTTTTACCAGTTGCTGCCATTTTGCTTTGCAGTACTCGTCACCGCTTTGCAGGCGAACAACATAGTTACGTGCAGTTTTCGCGAACTCTTCGTCTTCGTCGTAAAGCTTCTTCGATTCACGGTAGAAGCCTTCGATGTCGCTAAGATCCATTGAAATGTCGCCGCCTTGCGCTTCATGACGCTCAAGGTTTGCGATCAGCATGCCGAACTGGGTACCCCAGTCGCCAAGGTGGTTAGCGCGGATAACGTTGTGACCCATGAACTCCAGAGTGCGTACAACCGCATCACCAATGATGGTTGAACGCAAGTGACCAACGTGCATTTCTTTCGCTACGTTTGGTGCAGAGTAGTCAACCACAATGTTTTGTTTTTCAGCTTCTGCCACACCCAGACGGTCACTCGCCAGCGCTTCGTCTGCTTTGGCTGCGAGCCATTCAGTGCTCAAGAAAATATTGATAAATCCTGGGCCAGCGATTTCGGTTTTTTCCGCCATGCCATCCAGATCCAGAACATCCAGCACTTTCTGCGCGAATTCGCGTGGGTTACAACCCAGCTTTTTGGCAACACCCATGATGCCGTTTGCCTGGTAGTCACCAAACTGTGGTTTCGCTGATTGACGGACAGCCGCTGGGCTGCCTTCAGGTGCACCTGCAGCAACCATGGCTGCAGCGACTTTGTCGTTAAGAAGGGCTTGAATATTCACTTGCTTACCTTAATTCTGACACCCGGCAAAATGCAGCCGGGTTAAAGCAAAAAATCCGTCAACAATACCCACTGCAATTTGAGGCAAACAGGGCATGGTTGACGGCTTTAGCACTGAAACTTGGGCATCAAAGTGTGATGCGCGTATGTAGGCGTAATAATACCCACAAACAGGCGCAGTTTAAAAGCTGAATCCTGCGAAATGGGTGGATTTCATAACAAGTAAAAGTGTGTGCGTTCCAGTGATATCAACGCTGTGGTAAATTCCTGTCATCTTTGAAGGTAACGAGATGACCATGTCAGCATTAACCGTCGAATCCCTCTTCGCTACGCTCCCTGAATTTTCTGCTCGCTTGGATACGCTGTTAGAAGTGTTGGAGTTGGATCTTAGCGCCTATCAGGCCGACCACATCGCTTTGCGCATTAACGACAGAAAAGCGGCTGAGGAACTTCACCAATCCTGGCTTTCTTCGGGTGAAGAACTTTCTGTGAATAACATCAATGGCCGTCCGATTGTGGTGATCAAAGCCAACGAATTGCTGTCTTTTGGTCAATGGCAAACGCAATGTGTCGAGTTGCCTTATCCGGGTGACAAGCTCTATCCAGAAGAAGGGTGGGAACACGCCGAATGGGTGGTACCGTCTAAGGCGACAACACCAGAATTGTTGCTTGAGGATGTGTTTAGCTTGTTCCCAGCGCTTGCAGCAAAGTGGGATCAACTGGCATCACTGGGTGTGAAGGTGAAGCTGAGTTCTCCCGCAGGCGAGGGCGAGCGTATTGCCAACCCGACCGTGGCATTCAAGTTCAAGGGCGTCTGCGTCAAGCTCCACCCGGTTCCTCTGGAGCAAGTGATAGAAAGTGAAAAAGGAGCCTGAGGCTCCTTTTTCTTTGGTCGACTTCCGGCTTACAGAATGACGGTCTTGTTGCCATAAACGAAGACTTTGTCTTCGAGCACTTGGCTCAGAGCATTACTCAGGACGGTTTTTTCTACGTCACGACCCGCTTTCACCATGTCTTCTGCACTGAAGGTGTGGTCAACATGTTTCACGTTCTGGTCGATGATTGGACCTTCATCTAAATCGTTGGTCACGAAATGTGCCGTTGCACCAATGATTTTTACGCCACGTTCCCACGCCTGATGATAAGGGCGTGCGCCGATGAATGCTGGCAGGAAGCTGTGGTGAATGTTGATGATTTTGCGAGGGAAACGTGCAACGAAGTTTGGTGTCAGCACACGCATAAATTTCGCCAGAACAATATGGTCTGGTTCATACCCTTCGATGATGTCGATGATTTGGTTTTCATGCGCTTCACGTTCCAAGCCTTCATGGCTCACAAAGTGGAACGGAATATCGAATTTTTCCGTTAATGCTGCCAGCTTATCGTGGTTACCAATTACGGCGGCAATATCCACATCCAAAGAACCGTCATAGGCTTTCATCAGGATGTCACCCAGACAGTGTGACTCTTTGGTCACCATGATCACCACACGTTTACGGCGACTGGTGTCAACGAGATTACGGTGACTGCCTGCGGGAAGTGCCTGATCGATATCCATCAGGAAGGTTTCATCATTGAAAATCCCTTCCAGCTCAGTACGCATGAAGAACTGACCGGTACTGTGGTCAACGTACTCATTGTTGTGGATGATGTTGAGTTGGTGTTTGTAACAGATGTTGGTGATCTTGGCGATAAGACCTTGAGCGTCAGGGCAGTCCGTCAGCAGGATTTTTCTTTCCATAGAAACGTATTACTCGTGATGAATTTTAATTTGCTGTTCATCACGTTTTACTCTGAATTGGCCTCAAGGTCAAAGACTTGACAGTGGCGCTCTCCATGTCTGGCGATAAGGGGGGATTGTTGGCATAATGCAATCCTTTCAAATACTGTATAAATGACCAATGATTTCGAAGGTTTTCTCCACCACAGGTGCGTTGGCTAGAGCGATAAAAGGCTTCCAGCCACGCCAGCCGCAGACCGACATGGCGTTGTCAGTTGAGCGTTCAATCAAAAACCAAACTCAACTCGTGGTCGAGGCAGGGACGGGTACCGGTAAAACTTATGCTTATCTGGTACCTGCGCTGCTTAGCGGAAAGAAAACCATTGTCAGTACAGGTTCGAAAAACCTTCAGGAACAGCTGTTTCACCGCGACCTACCATTGATGGTCGACACCCTCGGCTTCTCAGGTCGTGTTGCCTTGCTGAAAGGGCGCGCAAACTACCTTTGCCCAGAACGCTTAAGCCGCCAGATGATTGAGAGTCACGACGGTCACGCCGACCCGACGCTGCTCAGCCAGTTAGTGAAAGTACGCAGCTGGTCTTCAGAAACCAAAACCGGCGATCTGGGCGAGTGCGATGATTTGGCGGAAGACAGCCCAATCATCCCCACAATTACTTCGACCAACGACAACTGTCTGGGTAAAGAATGCCCAAGCTATGAAGACTGTTTTGTGGTGAAGGCCCGCAAGCGCGCCATGGATGCAGACTTGGTGGTCGTGAATCACCATCTTTTCCTTGCCGATCTGGCGATCAAAGAGACAGGGTTTGGTGAGCTGATCCCGGAAGCGGAAGTGTTTATCTTCGATGAAGCGCATCAGATCCCCGATATCGCCAGCCAGTATTTCGGCCAGAGTCTTTCCAGTCGTCAGCTTCAGGAACTCGCCAAAGACATCAACATTGCGTATCGCACTGAACTTCGCGATACCAAACAGCTTGAGAAAGTGGCTGATCGCCTCTCTCAATCGGCATCTGATTTACGCATTGTACTGGGCGAGCCGGGCTTTCGCGGTAACTGGCGTGAAATAAGCACTTCGCCAGCCGTGGCAAGGGAGCTGGTGCGTTTGACTGACGCACTAGAGCTTGCCCACGACGTGATGAAACTGTCGTTGGGTCGAAGCCAGCTTTTAGATGCAGCTTTCGATCGTGCTACTTTATTTAAAGCCAGACTTGAGCGGGTAAAAGATACCTCCATCCCTGGGTATTCCTACTGGTACGAATGCAGCCGTCATCATTTCAGCCTGAACATCACACCTTTGTCCGTGGCTGAAAAATTCCGCGAGCAAATTCAGCAGCAGGAAGGGGCGTGGATATTTACCTCCGCAACGCTCGCGGTGAATGATGATTTCAGTCACTTCAGCAACCGCTTGGGTTTAGAGCCCACAGAGCAGTTTACGTTGCCCAGTCCATTCGATTACGAATCTCAGGCTATTCTCTGTGTGCCGCGCTTTTTGCCTGAGCCAAACAGCTATGGCCTTGCAGATAAGCTGGTGGACATGCTCAAGCCAGTGATTGAGCAAAACAACGGACGTTGTTTCTTCCTTTGTACGTCACATCAAATGGTGCGTGATTTGTCGGAGCGTTTCCGCGAATTGTCAGACTTGCCCGTATTGGTGCAAGGGGAAATGTCGAAACAGAAACTGCTCGCTGAATTTTTAGAGCTGGGTAATGCGCTTTTGGTTGCCACAGGTGCCTTCTGGGAAGGGATAGACGTTAGAGGGCAGGCGCTGAGCTGTGTTATTATCGACAAATTGCCTTTTACTGCGCCGGATGATCCGCTGCTAAAAGCACGGATTGAAGACTGTCGCCTTCAGGGCGGCGACCCGTTTTCCCAAGTTCAAATCCCCGATGCGGTGATTACCCTCAAGCAGGGAGTTGGTCGACTTATCCGTGACAGAAACGATCATGGTGCGCTTATTATCTGTGATAACCGCTTGGTGAGCAGAAATTATGGTGAAACCTTCCTGCGCAGCTTACCGCCAATTCCGCGAACGCGTGATCTGGCAAAAGTCAGTGAATTTCTCGCTGAAATAGATACGAACAACCAGTCTGCAGAATCGTCTGCAGCGTCAGAGGTATAAATGGCTTCTAAGATCCTTGCCGTCGATACGGCCACTGAAAACTGCTCCGTCGCCCTTAAGGTGGGGAATGACATTATCGCGCGTTGTGAAATGGCACCGCGTGAACACACCACGAAAATCCTGCCTATGGTCGATAGTGTACTGGCTGAAGCGGGCTTAAAGCTGAACCAGCTGGATGCGCTGGCGTTTGGTCGTGGTCCTGGCAGTTTTACTGGTGTGCGTATTGGCATTGGTATCGCTCAGGGTTTGGCATTTGGAGCCGACCTGCCAATGGTCGGTGTATCGACACTGGCTGCAATGGCGGAGCAAGCTCATCGTAAACAGCAGGCCACACACGTGCTGTCTACCATCGATGCGCGCATGAACGAAATCTATTCAGGTGGCTATGTGCGCCTTGAAAGCGGCGATTGGGAAACGGTCGTCGAAGAAGCAGTACTGCCTCCTGAAATGTTCAAGCCTGAATTGGCAGAAGGTGAGTGGTTTGTAGCAGGAACGGGCTGGCATGCTTACCCTGATCTGCAAGGCCAGCTACACTTGTCAGTAAGCGACAGCGGTGTGTTGTATCCTGAATCGCAGGATATGTTAATCCTTGCTCATCATGCGTTTGCGCGTGGAGAGGCAGTGGATGCAGAACATGCTAGCCCGGTATACCTTCGTGATACTGTGGCATGGAAGAAATTACCAGGTCGCGAATAGTTTTATCTAAAGCTAACCGATAAGGTCTTTCATGGTTTCAATTCAGGGATTACCACAGCAGATACAGCGTCCAGGAAAAGCTGGACGCAAACCCGCGCAGAAGAAGGAGGAGGCTCGTGATGTCTCCGAGCCTTCCGTGGTGGCAAAAGCGGTATCCCGTGGTATTCGAAACCCTGAAATGGCGGAAGATGCCTTTCAAAACATTCATTACGATTTACCCGATGGGCGAAGCCGCCATGCGCTGGCGTCCTACATGGATGTGAAAAACCAGGCCCGTCGTGAAGAACTTATCGCCATGTTCGGCGTAGATGTCTTCGTTTAAGTAACTCCTCGTACCACTTGGCCTGCACTCTCTGTGGTAGGCTTCGCGCGCTCTCAAACGGTCCAATATGACATTACAAGAAAAAAAATATGCAGTGAGATTTGGCGATCTCGCCGCGCAGGTTTATCTGACCGAGCGAAACACGCCGACTCTTCTGATGTTGCATGGGTGGCAAGATAATAGCGGAAGCTTTGCGCCACTCGCCCCGCAGCTCAGCGAGCACTTTGATTTGGTCATGCCAGATTGGCCCGGGCACGGTTATTCCGACCATAAAGGTGCCGACAGCTTCTATCCCTTCTTTGATTATGTGGACGACCTCCACCAACTGATCCTTCAGTTGGGCGACAGGCCGATCTATCTGGTCGGGCATTCGTTGGGCGCATTGGTAGCGTCTTGCTGGAGTGCTGCTTTCGCTGAAAGGGCGAAAGGGTTGGTGATGATAGAAGCGCTTGGCCCAATGTCTGAGCGCGAAGATAAAGTCGTCGAAAGGCTGAAACACGGCGTTGAAAGCCGCGAGAATATGAAGTTGCCTCGTGACTTACCCTCGCTGGATGCGGCGCTGAAACTTCGCCGGGGTATCAACAAAGTCAGCATTGAAGATCTGACACCGTTGGTTACGCGCGGCATTGAGCAAGTAGGCGATATCTGGCGCTGGCGTCATGATGCCAAGTTGAAGACGGAATCGATTTACCGGATGTCGACACATCATGCTGAACATTTGGTCCGTGGTATTGAATGTCCGGTGATGGCGATTATTGGCGAAGACGGTTATCCGGAACTTCGTAGCCCCATGGCTGAAAAACGTAAGGCGTGGTTCAAGAACCTGACCGTAGAAATGGTGGAAGGCACACATCACTGCCACCTTCAGAGTCAGGCGAAAACGGCGTCTCTGATCATTGATTTTGTGACCAAGCTACATCTCACAGCGCTTAGCGATGTTAATTGAATGTTACTTCTGGTCTAATTGCGAGTTAAAACACTCGTTTGAATTTATTGCGTCTGTCGCGGGCCTTTTCTGCCTGCGGTAAAAAATAGGAGAGATCAAGTGGATAAGGTTTGGCTTAACCGCTACCCATCAGATGTACCAGCGGAAATCTCACCGAACATGTACCCATCACTGGTAGAGATGTTCGAAAAGTCTGTGCAGAAATATGCTGATCAGACTGCCTTCATCAATATGGGGCAGGTGATGACCTTCCGTAAGCTGGAAGAACGCAGCCGTGCTTTTGCAGCTTACCTGCAAAACGATCTTGGCCTTAAAAAAGGCGATCGCGTGGCTGTCATGATGCCAAACCTGCTGCAATATCCGATTGCGCTGTTCGGTATTCTGCGTGCTGGCTGCGTAGTGGTAAACGTTAACCCGCTGTACACCCCTCGTGAACTCGAGCATCAGCTGAATGACTCAGGTGCGACCGCGATTGTTATCGTGTCGAACTTTGCGCATACGCTGGAAAAAATCGTCGATAACACCAGTGTGCGTCACGTTATTCTGACCAGCCTTGGCGACCAACTGCCACGCGCCAAAGGAACTATCGTTAACTTCGTGGTTAAGTACATCAAGAAGATGGTGCCGAAATACAACCTGCCACATGCGACTTCTATGCGCCTTGCATTGAAGCGCGGCCGTCGTATGCAGTATGTGAAGCCGTTTATGACGGGCGATGATATTGCCTTCCTGCAGTACACCGGCGGCACCACAGGCGTTGCGAAAGGGGCGGTTTTGACCCACAACAACATGCTGGCGAACCTGAACCAGGCGAAAGCTATGTATGCGCCTGTGTTGAAAGAAGGCCGTGAGTTAGTGGTCACTGCGTTGCCGCTTTACCACGTGTTTGCTTTGACGGTGAATGGTTTGCTGTTTATCGAAATGGGCGGACAAAACCTGCTGATCACCAACCCGCGCGATATTCCTGCGTTTGTGAAAGAGCTTAAACAGCATCCGTTTACGGCAATCACTGGCGTAAACACCCTGTTCAATGCCCTGCTGAACAATGAAGACTTCCATGAGTTGGATTTCAGTAATCTTAGCCTGACGGTTGGGGGTGGCATGGCGGTACAACGCGCCGTGGCTGAAAGCTGGATGAAGCTGACGGGTAAACACCTGCTGGAAGGTTACGGCCTGACTGAGTGTTCTCCGCTGGTGGCGGCGTACCCGTATGATTTGAAAGAGTACAACGGTTCTATCGGCCTGCCAGTGCCATCAACTGATGTCCGCATCGTTGATGAGGAAGGTAACGTACTGCCAAACGATCAGATTGGTGAGCTGCAGGTGAAAGGCCCTCAGGTTATGCAGGGTTACTGGCAGCGTCCTGAAGCGACAAAAGAAGTGATCACCGAAGATGGTTGGCTTTCAACGGGCGACATCGTCAAATTCGACGACGACGGTTTCCTGCACATTGTTGACCGTAAGAAGGACATGATTCTGGTGTCTGGCTTTAACGTTTATCCAAACGAAATCGAAGATGTTGTCGCGCTGCACGGTAAAGTGTTGGAAGTTGCGGCAATCGGCCAGCCACACGAAACCTCTGGTGAGATCGTGAAGATCTGTGTGGTGAAACGCGATCCAAGCCTGACGAAAGATGAGCTTCTTGCGCATTGTCGTGAACACCTGACCGGTTACAAAGTGCCTAAGGTGATCGAGTTCCGCGAAGATCTGCCGAAAACCAACGTGGGTAAGATCTTGCGTCGCGCTCTTCGTGAAGAGCAGGACGCCAAAAACGCAGAAGCATAATCGGACATGCGTCGACTCGCTTAAGCGCGTACAATAGGTAGTAACTAAACTACCTATGCCTTTGAAAACATGCTGGCTCAGGCCGGCATGTTTGTTTTCTGGGCTCAAAGATTGAACCCGGAACCTAAATGTGGATGACAGCGTGAATTTTGACATTGTAACTGAGCTATCCCAACTCGAACGTGTGTGTGAGAGAGCACGCCAAGTACCAGCAGTGATGCTGGATACCGAATTCGTTCGTACCCGCACACTCTATCCGCGCCTAGGTCTTATTCAGCTTTATGATGGCGACACGCTGTCCCTGATTGACCCGATTGAACTGGAAGACATGTCGCCGCTTTGGGCGCTGCTAACCGATGAATCTGTGGTGAAAGTACTGCATGCGTGCAGTGAAGATCTTGAAGTGTTTCATCATTATGCGGGCGTGATGCCAACGCCAATGGTCGATACCCAAATCATGGCAGCATTCTTGGGTCATGGTTTGTCGACGGGCTTTGCAACACTGGTTGAAGAGTATCTCGAGGTGACATTGGACAAAGGTGAAGCCAGAACTGACTGGTGTGCTCGCCCGCTAAGTGAAAAGCAACTCGAGTACGCTGCTGCCGATGTTTACTACCTGTTACCACTCTATAGTCTGCTTGCGAAACGCATCACCGAAGAAGGCTGGGAAGATGCGGTGAAGCAAGAATGTGCGCTGATGGTAAGCAAACGCGGCAAAACCCCGGAGCCAGAAAAAGCCTACCTTGATATTAAAAATGCGTGGCAACTGCGCCCGAAACAACTGGCTGTGCTGCAAAAGCTCGCGAGCTGGCGATTAAGAGAGGCGCAGCGTCGGGACTTGGCGTTGAACTTTGTGGTGAAAGAGCTGCACATTTGGAAAATGGCGCGTTTTAACATCCGTTCATTAGACAAAATGGCGGATGAAGGCTTCGATCGATTTGAGATTGAACGCCACGGCAGCCGCCTGATTCGCATGGCGCAGGAGGCAGACAAGACGCCTGTCGTTCATTACCCTGAAGAGATTCAGCGTCTTGTCGACATGCCTGGCTACAAACAGGCAGTGAAAAACATCAAAGAGCAAACTAACGCAGTCGCCGAGCAGCTGGGTATGGTGCCGGAATTCATCGGGTCGAAGAAGCAAATTCACCAGGTGCTTAAATGGGCATGGATAAATGACCGGAATCCAGAAAAAGCACCGGATATTCTCTCGGGTTGGCGTAAGCCATATCTGGAAGAAAAAGTGTTGGCAGTTCTGGATAAATAATCCGAACTCTGAAATAAGAAAAACCGGCGATTTCGCCGGTTTTTTCATTTATTCATCCCAATAAGAGCAGTAACTATATGGGTTACTTGTCTTCTGGCAGGGTGACGTTGAGCTCTAGAACAGACAAATCGTCATCGCGTTGTTCAAGAGCTACAGATACCTGCTCAGGGGAGATATCCACGTACTTGCGGATAACCTCAAGGATGTCTTGCTTCAGCTGGGGTAAGTACGTTGGCTCAGCACTCCCTGCGCTGCGGCGTTCTGCAACGATGATCTGCAGGCGCTCTTTAGCAAGCGATGCGGACGTCTTCTTCTTTGGACGGAAAAACTCCAGCAGTGCCATGAATTACCCTCCGAACAGTCGCTTCAAAAAGCCTTTCTTCTCTTCCTCCAGGAAGCGGAAAGGACACTCGTTACCCAGCAGACGGGTGATGGCATCGCTGTATGCCAGACCTGCATCAGACTCCTGATCCAGAATCACTGGCTCACCTTTATTAGACGCGTGCAATACAGAAGGGCTCTCTGGGATAACACTCAGCAGCGGTATGCGCAGGATTTCTTCGACGTCTGCGACGCTCAGCATCTCACCACGTGCAACACGCGCTGGGTTGTAGCGGGTCAGCAGCAGGTGAGTTTTCACTGGCTCTTCGCCGTTCTCTGCGCGGCGAGATTTAGAATCCAGGATGCCCAGAATACGGTCTGAGTCACGAACAGACGACACTTCAGGGTTAGTCGTGACGATGGCTTCATCGGCAAAGTAAAGCGCCATCAGTGCGCCAGCTTCGATACCTGCTGGAGAGTCACAGATGATGAAGTCGAAGTCCATTGCCTTCATATCTTCCAATACTCGGGCCACGCCTTCTTTGGTCAGGGCGTCTTTGTCGCGGGTTTGGGAAGCAGGCAGGACAAAAAGGTTTTCAACGCGTTTGTCTTTGATCAGTGCCTGATGGAGGTTGGCCTCGCCGTTGATGACGTTAACAAAGTCATAAACCACGCGACGTTCACAGCCCATGATGAGATCAAGGTTACGCAGACCAATATCAAAGTCGATAACAGCGGTTTTCTTCCCCGACAGCGCAAGGCCGGTAGCAATGGCAGCGCTTGAGGTGGTTTTACCCACGCCGCCTTTGCCAGAAGTGATTACGATAATTCGAGTCATTCCTCAGTCCTTTGGAAAGTTAGAGTGTGAGGTGTTCAATGTTTAATGAGTCGTCTTTCAGTGAAACTTTCACCGGGCGGGCAGCGTACTGCTCTGGGATGGTTTCACTGAGCCAGTATGTGCCTGCAATGGAAAGCAACTCGGATTGCAGGTTCTGGCAAAAAATATGGGCTTCTTTTTGTCCGCTTGCGCCAGCAATGGCACGTCCGCGGAGCACGCCGTAAATATGAATGCTGCCATCAGCAATAATTTCCGCACCGGCGCTGACATGGTTCAGCACGACCAAATCAGCATTCTTGGCATAAACCTGCTGGCCGGAGCGAATCGGCGTTGTGATGACTTTTGTTGGGGTTTGAATAGGGTCGTTAACGCGTACGGCTTGTTTGGCGGGGTTCATGACCGCCAATCCAGCGAGCTTTGCGGCTTCACGTACCTGATTTTGCTTGCAACCTGTGACTCCAACAACCAGCATGCCAGTCTTTTCGATGGTGGCTTTTAGCTGGAAGAAGTCAGGCTGGGAGTGAAGTCGGGAGATGTCGACAACAACAGGAGCACCGTCGAAAAAAGCGGGTGCCTGGCTTACTTTGTCAGACAGCACTTGCATTGCGCCATCCAAATCATCGTCCATTAAATGGAGCACAGAAAGAGTAAACGAACTGCCTTTGAGTTCAGCATTTTTTGTCATTCGGGTAGTTATCCAGCTGGCACGGTATTGTTGGATTTGACAACACTAACGTGGATTTTCGTCACCCAATTTTTCCGGTGGCGGACAAATTTAATTTGTGTGCCAATTTCAGGAGGAAGAAAGCGGGTTTCGTGCATTATCAGACAGTGTTCTGCATGGTATATTCATGACATCTTTGCGGCAAGCGCCAACGCTGACTGTGCTGCTTTAATCGCCGATTTCATTGCGATTTTCTAAGCCATTTCTCTAAATTGGGAACAGCGCAAAAAACGTTTGCTGCAAACTGACATGAATAGTGAGAGGTACAAGGTGTATTGCGCAATTTATAAGAGCACGAAAAAGGAATCGACCTATCTTTACGTAAGCCGTAAGGATGATTTTTCAGACGTGCCTGAACAATTGTTACAAACTTTCGGGAACCCGCAGTTCGTTATGATGGTCAACTTAGACAAGCGCGAAAAGCTGGCAATTGCCGATATCAATAAAGTACGTGAAAACCTTAAAAACGATGGATTCTATCTGCAGCTTCCACCTGCACCAGATGCGGCGCTGCAGCACATTCGACAAAAAAACACCAAATTATAAAGGAGCGCTATGCGTAAGGGATTAATCTCGATCCTCATTGGGGCTGCGTTATCTTTGTCTGCACCAGCGATGGCTGAGAAGCAGAGTTTTGACAGCTACGTTGAGGGTTTGAAGAAAGAAAGTGTGGAAAGAGGTTATGACGCCACACTGATTGAACAGGCATTCAGTAATCTGAATTACCGTGAGCGAGCGGTAAAAGCTGATCGTAATCAGCCAGAAAAACGTTTAACACTGGACGAGTATATTCCGCGCGCAGTGCCAGATTGGAAAGTAGCGCAAGCGCGTGATCTATATAACAAGCACTACGATGATTTAAAGCGTATCGGTGAAATATACGGTGTTCAACCGAGGTTTCTTGTCGCCTTGTGGGGTGTAGAAAGTAACTTCGGTAAGTTCACTGGTAACTTCAACGTGATTGAAGCGCTATCAACCATGGCCTATGACGGTCGCCGTGAAGCCTTTTTCCGCAATGAGGTTTTTGAAGCCCTCTCTATTTTACAGCAAGGTCATATAGGCATCGATGAATTTAAAGGCTCTTGGGCTGGCGCTATGGGACAGTGCCAGTTTATGCCAAGCTCTTTTAATGCCTTTGCAGCTGATGGCAATAATGACGGCAAAAAAGATATCTGGAATTCTAAGCCTGACGTGTTCGCTTCTTCCGCTAACTATTTAAAGAATGCGGGATGGAATGATGAATATACCTGGGGACGCCAAGTTATCATTCCAAAAAACCTCGACAACGATTTGTCAGGTTTGAGTCAGGATAAAGCAAAAACTTTGGCTGAATGGCAAGCACTTGGCGTACGACGTATGAATAATGCTTCGCTGCCTAATGTCGACATTAAAGCGTGGCTAATTCAACCTGATGATGAATATGGCCGAAGCTATTTGGTTTATGGCAATTATCAAAGCTTGATGAAGTGGAACCGTTCTCACTACTTTGCGTTAGCGGTGAGCCACTTAGCTGATCGTATTAAATTTGGCTGAGATAAGTAGTAAATAGGAAAGCGCGCGCTATGCGCGCTTTTTTGTATCTGGTCTTGGTGTCTTGAGAGGCGTCGTTTTACCTCAGGCACAAAAAAAGGAGCAAACTGCTCCTTTTCGTAATGATAGTTTTCTATCGTAGTATTAGATGTGATCCAATTAGATCAGGAAGTCTTCTACTTTACCACCAGCTTCAATAGCGTCTTTGATAACTTTTGGTGTACGACCCTGACCAGTCCAAGTTTTTTCTGAACCGTCTACGTCAGTGTATTTGTATTTCGCTGGGCGTGCTGCACGCTTAGATTTTGGCTTAGTACCACCAAGCGTTGCCAGAAGTTCTTCTGGATCAATACCGTCTTTGATCAGCATTTCACGATATTTCTCAAGCTTCTCAACGCGCTCTTTTTCCGCTTCACGTGCTTCTGCTTCGGCTTCTTCACGCTCGCTAACTACTGCTTGTAGTTTTTCCAGCGCTTCTTGTAGTTGTTCCAGAGTAAGTTCACGCGCAACGGCACGCAGGCTGCGCAGGTTTAACAATACTTTCAGTGCATCAGACATTATGCCAATCCTATTCTCTCGTTATGTAATATTTATTGCTTCACTAAGAGTAGCAAGAATAAATAATTCTTTGCAATATTTAATAAATAAGTTTCCCGCTTATTAGATATCTATTTTAATTAAAGTGCAAATTTAATATTAATCTGCCCTTTGATTTCATAGAAAACCCCTCCTTAATCGGTAGGCTGTACAATAAATCCGTCATACTTGTGTGAGTTTATGTGCGGAAAGAATAACCAAATCGTAAAATGTATCCAGTTTGTAACCATGTTGAGCTTGGTGTGTAAAACTTTTTATCTTTGTATTGCAAATAGACCAATGTCACATAAAATACGCTAGCTTTATGCTCAAACGGGCTTACTTTGTATATGTTTACCGGTGCAAAAACCGTCAATCGTATAAAAAGGTTTGAGTTGATACACGTAGAGGTGCGCGGTTTATCAGTAGTTTGTCTTAGGGTGATGCCAGTGAGGACAAATGAAAGGAGATAGCGCCGAAGCAGAATGTCGCTTATCTGGGGACTCTGCTGGGGTTGTGACCGAACAGGCACAACACTGCCATAGTATTGGGATTTAACTATGGAGCGCTACTGTAGGATTTAACGATGTGTATAACCGTTGTCTTCGTTCAGTCTGGTTTTCCATTTCTGCAGTAGATCTCCAACCGAATAGGTTGATATAGAGATCATGAATTTAGTCGATTTTTCTTCTTCTTCTCTTTCTTTGCTCCCCGCCATTTTGGCGTTGGGACTGGCTATTGTAACTCGCCGCGTTTTGCTCTCTTTGGGTCTGGGTATTCTGTCCGGTGCATTTTTGCTCAACGATTTTTCCGTTTCCGGCACAGCCTCTTATCTTGGCAACCTGATTAAGGGACTGTTTATTTCAGATGGCAGCATTAACTCATGGAACATGAGCATTGTTGCCTTTCTTCTGTTGTTGGGTGCAATCACGGCATTGTTGACGCTTTCTGGTGGTACACGTGCATTTGCAGAATGGGCACAGAGCCGCGTGAAAAGTAAACGTGGCGCGAAACTGCTGGCAGCATTTCTGGGCGTATTTATCTTTGTTGATGATTACTTCAACAGCCTGGCTGTCGGTGCCATCAGTCGTCCAGTAACGGACCGTTTCCACGTCTCCCGTGCGAAACTGGCTTATATCCTAGACTCAACTGCAGCGCCAATGTGCGTGATTATGCCTGCTTCAAGCTGGGGTGCTTACATCATTACTGTGATTGGCGGCATTCTGGTCAGTCACGGGGTCACTGATTACAGCCCGCTAAGCGCATTCGCACACATGATCCCAATGAACTTCTATGCCGTTTTCGCACTGCTATTGGTCTTTGCTGTGGCTTGGTTCCAGATGGATGTGGGTCCGATGCGTCGCTTTGAATACCAAGCATCAACCGGCAGTCGTCTGGGTGATGAAGAAAGTGGTCATGAGCCAATCGATGACGAACTTGGCATTGAAGAAAGCGAAAAAGGCCGAGTGTCTGATTTGGTTGTGCCGATTATCGTCCTTATCGTGGCGACCATGTCTTGGATGGTTTATTCAGGTGCACAGGCGCTGGAAGCCGACGGTAAAGCGTTCTCTGTGCTGGGTGCATTTGAGAACACAGATGTAGGCATGTCGCTGCTATATGGTGGCGCGATGGGCTTGCTATCAGCGCTGATCACTGTGGCGAAACAAGGCTTGGCGGTTTCTGATATCGCCCGTACCACTTGGATTGGCGCGAAATCTATGTTTGGTGCCATCCTGATCCTGTTCTTTGCATGGTCAATCGGTAGCGTAATTGGTGACATGGCGACCGGCAAATTCCTGTCGACCCTCATTCAGGGCAACCTGCCAGTTCAATTGCTCCCAGTGCTGTTGTTCCTGTTGTCAGCGGCGATGGCTTTCTCCACCGGCACATCTTGGGGTACCTTCGGTATCATGCTGCCAATCGCGGGTGACCTTGCAGGCGCAACAGATATCGCGCTGATGCTGCCGATGCTGTCAGCCGTTCTGGCGGGTGCGGTATTTGGTGATCACTGTTCACCGATTTCAGATACCACTATTCTGTCTTCTACCGGCGCGCGCTGTGGCCACATCGACCACGTAGCGACTCAGTTACCTTACGCTTTGGCTGGAGCACTGATTGCAGCTGTGTCTTATTTGGTGCTGGGTTTCACGGATTCACTGAGCATTTCCCTGCTGGCAGGTATGTGTGTATTCGTCATGGTATGTGCGGTGTTTGGCTGGATGTCACGTCGACCGGGCAAGCTGGCATAAACTACTCTCTGAGCCTCCGATTTCGGGGGCTTTTTTCTTGTAACGCGCTTTGCGCCGCTTTTACCGTTCTCCATTTTTCGGTAGCATTCGTCAGTCTTAATTTCGGGAGAATTCCATGGCCCAGCTGTACTTCTATTACTCTGCGATGAATGCAGGTAAATCCACCACGCTTTTGCAGTCTTCGTTTAACTATCAGGAACGCGGCATGAACCCGCTGATTTTTACCGCTGCAATCGATGACCGCTATGGTGTGGGTAAAGTCAGCTCTCGAATTGGTCTTCAGGCAGAAGCCCAACTTTACTCGCCGAAAGACGATATCTACGCAGCTGTTTGCGATATCAACGCCAACAACAAAGTGGATTGCCTTCTTATTGATGAATGCCAGTTCCTGACCGAAAAGCAGGTTTATCAAATCACTGAAGTAGTCGATAAACTGCGTATTCCTGTGCTTTGTTATGGTCTACGTACCGACTTCCGTGGTGAGCTGTTTGAAGGGGCGAAATACCTGCTGGCATGGGCAGACAAGCTGGTAGAACTGAAGACCATTTGTCACTGTGGCCGCAAAGCGAACATGGTGATCCGCACCGACGCAGAAGGCAATGCCATTGCTGATGGTGATCAAGTCGTGATTGGTGGTAACGACAGATACGTGTCAGTGTGTCGTGTGCACTACAAAGAAGCGCTAGGCAAATAAGCATAAAATCGATAAAAAATGCCGCTGAATTCAGCGGCATTTTTGTTTCTGGCGTTCTGAGTTTAGAGCCTTGAAACGAGCGGAATGATACTAACCCGATCACCCACTTCTGCGCTCTCCACTTCCGGTGACACCTCAATCAGGCAGTTTGCTTCATGCATTGAACGTAAAATCCCTGAGCCTTGGGAACCTGTCGAACGTACTTCAATTTGACCATTGGCGCTGATGGAATAAATACCGCGTGTGTATTCTGTGCGACCGAGACGGGAGCGAATTTTCTCTTGGGTCACTGCCGAGAAGAGCTGAGGTTGCCAGTTAGCATCACCCTGCATTTTACGAATGGCAGGTTCTACAAACTGCAGGAAGGTCACCATAACAGCTACTGGGTTACCCGGTAAGCCAAAGAAAGGTGTATTACCTAATTTGCCGAAGGCGAGAGGACGGCCTGGACGCATATTTACGCGCCAGAAGTTAATATCACCCAAGGCATCCAGAACGTTCTTGATGTAATCCGCATCACCGACTGATACACCACCGGAGGAAATCACCACATCGGCTTTTTCCATAGCCGTGGCCAGTGTATTTGTCAGTGCTTGCTCACTGTCTTCGATAATGCCCAAATCAAGAATTCGGCAACCGAGGTTTTCCAACATGCTGCGAACCGTAAAACGATTGGCATCATAGATGCAGCTTTCTTTGGCAAGAGTTCCGGGTGCCTGCACTTCATCTCCGGTTGAAAACAGAGCAGCGGTGAGAGGTTTGTAACACTTGGCTTGATTGAAACCCAGTGACGCCATCATCCCCACTGATGCGGCGTTTAGGCGGGTGCCTGCGTTAAATACCGCAGCACCTTTTTTAAGATCTTCGCCTGCCTGACGTACATTTTGTCCTGGACGGATGGCACCTTTTCGGGTATCGAACATCACCAAATCGCCGTCCATCGCTGCTTGCTCTCGCATCACGACAGTGTCAGCGCCTTCGGGAACAGGCGCGCCTGTCATGATGCGGACACACTCGCCTTTTTGCAGTGGTATGCCAAGACCATGGCCTGCATAAATTTCGCCTACGATTTGATAGCTGTCGCGCTCTAAATCATCACTGCGAATCGCGAAACCGTCCATTGCCGAGTTGGTGCTCGAAGGCACATTGACCGGTGCGATAACATCTTCTGACAAAACCCGTCCAGATAGAGACTCCAGTGGGTGAACTTCGCTGGACGTTGGCTCATCAATGGCTGTTAAAATCTTTGCCCTTCCAGCATCTACAGAGAGCATAGTGGGGGATAAGGAATCACAGGTGGCTGTCTGTGCTTTGTGGCCTTCCATCCAGCGCAGGATAAAACCGCAAATTGCCGATACATCATTGATGTCTAGCGTTGGCAAATCCGAATCCGGGTGGCTGTCGCAGGCAATCGCGATGATGTTTTTATCTTCTTTGTGAAGCCACTGCTTAGCGAGCTCATCGCGGCGAAGTTCGATTTTTGGGAAGCTCTCGTGCTTAAAGCCCTCTACAAGAACAAGATCGGCGCGGTTTTGGTCAAGGCGGCTGAGCAGTTGGTTGAGGGTATGTTCTTCTTCGGGTGTTTCTGTCATCAAGGCATTGCGATTGCGCGAGCTGATCAGCATTTGGGAGGCGCCTGCTTTTCTGAGGCGATAACTGTCTTTACCCGGTTTATCGACATCAAACTCGTGGTGCGCATGCTTCACCATGGCAATGCGCACGCCCGATTCCACTAACTGTGGAATGAGTTTTTCAAGCAGGGTGGTTTTACCTGTACCACTAAAGGCAGCGAACCCAAGTACAGGCAAAGAACAGTTGGAAAGACTCATGAAAGCGCCCCGAATTTTTCCAGCTCATCAGGTGTATTCAGATTAATGAAGGCATCATGCTCATCACTGAAATCAACGAATTCTGTCTTACATATGTCGTAGAGCAGAACGATTTTACGGTCACCGTTATTGAGGAAGTTTTGTAATCGCTCAAACACACTGCGTTTGTACATAGTCACCACTGGCTGGACGGACTCGCCATCATGGGCGACCACAATTTCGGTATCATCAGAGATAGTTTGATACATCTTTTCCAGCAGGTTATGAGGCAGGTTAGGACAGTCACAAGGGACGAAGCCGTACCACTCACTGTCCAGTTGTGCCATGGCAGCATGGATACCACCCAAAGGCCCAGGAAAGCCCTCGAAAACATCACTGAAAACCTGCCCGTATTGTGCATAGGTTTCCTGATTGCGGTTGGCATTTACGGCAACATGCGCGCCTTGCTCGGTCAGGCGGTCGTGAACATAATCGATGAGAGGTTTGTTATTCAGGGTCACAAGGCCCTTGTCTTTTCCACCCATGCGACGAGCTTGGCCGCCGGCAAGAATGACCCACGTGGTTTCAGGAAGCGACTGCATGGTTATCCTTGTTGATTAAGTTAAGTTTTGGCTTATGGATCAAGCGCTGGCTTTCGATCGACCAGCGTTGATTGCAGCAAGCAGTTAGCGAGTTAGGATGATGGCTGGTGATCACCAGACTTGAGCCACGATCTAACAGATCTTCGACCATGACCTTCTGTGCTTCGATGGCATCAGGGTCAAGGTTGGCGCAGGATTCATCCATCAAAAGGATAGAAGGGTTTAGCGCCCAGGCGCGAGCCATCGCCACTTTTTGTTTTTCTCCTCCGGAAAGTACGGAGATATGCTCCCGACTCAGGCTTTCCAGCCCAATCATTCGCAAGGCCTGCATTGTAAGCTGGCGGCAGGTTCTTTGACAGAAATGCCTGCCTTTCAGACCATAAGCCACGTTTTCAGCAACTGTACCGTCGAAAAGATAAGCGGCTTGGTGCATGTAGATAACACCGCTTTGCCCGGCGAATCCTGCCAGACGTTGCATCAGTGTCGGCTTGCGAAGGTTCAAAATGCCGCTGGTTGGTTTTTGGATACCAGCCAGTACCTTCAGCAGGGAGGTTTTGCCGATGCCATTTTGCCCGGTGAGATAAATCGCATCACCAGGGGTGATTTTCAGCGAAGGAATATGGAATAAAAGTCGGTGTTTGTATTTCACCGACAGGTCGCTGGCTTCCAATGTAATCTGACTCATCCTTGCCCCTAACTTGTTCTCAGGTGACCGTTACCACGCGCGTAACTAATGAAAAAGTTCATCGTGAGCGCGAGGATCAACAAAACCATGCCTAGTGCAACGCCTTGAGCAAAAGCCCCTTTTGACGTTTCAAGCGCAATGGCCGTGGGGATGTTTCTTGTGTAATTCAAAATATTGCCGCCGACCATCATGGAACAACCCACTTCCGTGATAATTCGGCTAAATGCTGTGATGACAGCTGCCAGCAATGGGAAGCGAATTTCCCACATCAGTGTCAGCATGGCGCGGGGGATAGAAGCGCCCAGCGTGTAGGCGGTTTCCCAAGCGCGGCGATCGCTGTTTTGAAAGGCCGCATGCATCATGGCGATCAAGATCGGCATCGCAATTAAAATCTGTCCGAGGATCATGGCTTTTTGGGTGAAGAGCATTTTCCAGTCGCCCATTGGTCCTGCTCTTGAAAGCATCATGTACAGCAGTAGGCCGATGACCACGGTAGGAACAGATTGAAGGGTGTTAACCAGTGACAACACCACCCATTTTCCGGGAATATCCCAGTACGCAAGCGCAAAGCTTATGAGAAGGGCGGGTAAAATCACCAGCCCGATAGCAAATAGCGATACGGAAAACGATACCCCGACAATACCCCATAGTGTTGTATCGCCACTAAACAGCAAGGTAACTGCCTGTCGGGTTGTTTCCATCATATCCATTAGCCAGCATCCGCCACGAATAGTTGTTGGCCGTTCACTTTAAAGCCATTAATCATTGCCTGTGCCTTTGGGTTCACCAGCCAATCACTGAAGACCTTCGCCCCTTCGTAGTTCATGTCTGGGTAACGGCTTGGGTTGATCAAAATGACTTGGTAAGGGTTAAAAAGACGCGTATCGCCTTCCACCAACACTTCCATATCCAGCTTGCTTTCATACGCTAACCAGGTACCACGGTCAGTCAGTGTGTAGCCCTGCATTTCGTTCGCCATGGTCAACGTTGGCCCCATGCCTTGGCCGACTGCTTTATAAGCACTAAATTCAGGACGTTGACCAGCCTTTTCCCATAGAAGCAGCTCTTTCTTGTTGGTACCAGAGTCATCACCACGGGAGATAAAATCAGCATTTTTCGCAGCAATCTCATTAAATGCGGCGGCGACGTCTTTCCCGCCTTTTACACCCGCAGGGTCGGACAATGGGCCGACCAAAACAAAATCGTTATACATCAGGCCGCGAGGCAGAACGCCAAAACCTTTGTCGACAAACTTAGCTTCAGCATTTGGCGCATGCGTCATGACCAAATCGACATCGCCATTTTCCCCCATTTTTAGTGCTTTACCTGTGCCTGCCGCCAGGATCTGTACTTCATAGCCAGTGTCTTTTTTAAACTCTGGTAATAGATACTCCAATAACCCTGAGTGATAAGTACTGGTGGTGGTGGCCAGTCTGATAATCTCCGCGGCATTTGCCGTCATGGAAAAAGTGAGGAAAATGATGAGCGCAAATATTTTCGAGTTTTTAATGAAGTTCATTTTGTCTTCCTGACGTTTGATTGCTTTTCTTGTTTTAGGGTGTTGCCTCGCCCACTTGGGATGGGTCGAATTGTGGACACTGCAACAAAAATGCCAAAAATTGAGCGCGTGCATTTAAGCGCATAAATAATTGAAAATTAAATAGGTTCGTCACAGTTCTGCGATCTGATGACCAGCTTTATATACATGATTCATTTAAGGCTTTGTTGGACTGAGTCAAAATGTCGCATGTATGATGATTGAGTCGGTATGCTATCGATACATACCAAACTTACTGATTCTTCACGCTGTTTGGGTACACCTGATACGAATACGAAGGCTTTTGACTGAATGAAGGACGCATTACAGCAATTCGGTTTCTCCGCGCTGGTCGTTGATGACGAACCCGGCATGCGCGCTATCTTAAATAAAGCGCTCTCCAAGAAGCTTACTCAGGTCGAAACGGCCTCTTCATTGGAAGAAGCTGAAGCGTTAAGACAGCGCAATCATTTCGATTTATTGATTGTTGATATCAACCTGCCGGGGCGTTCTGGTATCGATTGGCATGAAGCCTTCACCGATGATGAAAGGCGCAGCGACATCATTTTCATGACAGGTTATGCGGAACTCGAAACCGCCATCAAAGCCCTTCGCGCTGGTGCTTCCGACTTTATTCTCAAACCTTTCAACCTCGAACAAATGCTGCAATCGGTTCAACGCTGCCTCGATAAACGCATGATGGAAAGGCGTAATGTCGCCTTGCAGCGCGATGTCGCCCGTTCATTTCCAGTCGATATTATTGGCGAAGCACCCAAAACCCTCGCGATGCGAGAGATGGTCTCCCGACTGGCACCCTCTCCGGCAGCCGTCTTGATTGAAGGGGAGTCCGGTACAGGTAAAGAGTTGGTGGCGCGTGCACTGCATTCATTAAGTGGGCGGGGTGGGCCTTTTGTTCCGCTTAACTGTGGTGCCATTGCGCCAGAGCTTTTGGAAAGCGAGTTGTTTGGTCATGTATCTGGCGCGTTTACAGGTGCGCGAAAGAGCAAGGACGGACTCTTTAGGGTTGCGGATAAAGGGACGCTTTTCCTCGATGAAATCGGCGAGATGCCACTGCCGATGCAGGCTTCACTTTTACGAACTCTTGAACAAAAAACTATTCGTCCCGTCGGCGCAGAACGGGAAGTACAAGTCGATGTGCGTATCGTCGCGGCGACCAACCGAAACTTGCAGGAAGAAGTAGAAGAAGGGCGATTCCGAAAAGACCTCTTCTATCGCCTGAATGTGCTTTCCATCGAATTACCTCCGCTTCGAGAGCGTGCTGAAGATATCGGATTACTACTCAATCATTTCTCCGAAACACTGTCGCGGGAAATGGGCTTGAAACCTGTGGTGTGGTCAGCGGAAGAACTGGCAGCAATGCAAGGCTATGAGTGGCCGGGCAACATTCGTGAGCTTAAAAATACCGTTGAAAGGGCGGTATTGCTGGGTAAACCGGATCTGCAACACTGGAGTGACGGAGAGTTGCCAAAAGCCTCCACCAGCGGAGAAACACAGGTCGTGACAATCTGCGAGGATGGCTATCCGCAAGAATGGCAATTAAAAGACGTAGAACGCGCGCACATCGAAAAAGTCGTCGATGCTCATGAGGGAAATAAATCTGCTGCTGCGCGACAACTGGGTGTGGCGCGAAAGACATTGGAGCGAAAATTTAAAGAGTGGAACGACGAGTAACATGATGGAGCACAATGGATGAAATGGTTCACTAAATGGCGACAGCGTTTTCGCACTATGGTGCGTTATCGTCTCTTGGTGCTGACGTCTGTTCCCATCATTATTACTCTGCTTGCGCTGATTGCACTCACCATGTACTGGACCTTGGCGTATTCTTGGAAAAGCGCATTGGCGGGTGTGAACGCTGACCTTGCCGTCGCTAGCAACAGTATGGAGGTGTTACAGCGCGAACAGCGACTGCAATTGAATGCCATTGCGGGCTCTTATGATTTCCAAATGCAGATTGAACGTGACCCTGAGGGTATATTTTCTTGGGCGCAATCAAGAGCGGGGAAATATGATGTTGATTTCCTTGCGGTCTACCCAGCCAACGAAATAGACAGACTACCGCAAAGCTTACGAAAACCACTGATTGAAGGTCGCGAGCGCACTTTCTTTCAGGTGATGTCGGACATTGAACTGGAAGCGATTACGCCGGACTTATCTTCACGTGCGGAGATTCCGCTTCTCAATGAGCAGGTGATTGAATCCCGAGGTTTGATCAGCCGAAGCTTACTCCCTCTTTTCAACGAGGCTGGCGAACTAGAGTGGATCATTGATGGCGGCATATTGCTGAATAACAGTACTGAGCTGGTGGACAGAATTCGTGACCTTGTTTTCCCAGAAGGTACTCTGCCAGATGCCAGTGTGGGAACCGTCACCCTGTTTATGGACGACATCCGCGTCAGTACTAATGTGCCTCTCGATTCCGATAACAAGTTTGGCCGTGCTATCGGTACCCGTGTGTCGGATGAAGTGCGAAAGTCAGTGTTAGAAAATGGCGATGTATGGGTTAACCGGGCTTATGTTTACGATGCTTGGTATATCTCGGCGTACAAGCCAATCAGAGACTTCAATAACCGGGTGATAGGCATGCTTTACACTGGCTATCTCGAATGGCCATTGATCTCCCGTTACCTCACCAACTTGGTGGAATTAGGCTTCGGTATTCTCGCCACGTTGTTTGTGACGGGACTATTGGTGTATCGCGGTGCGAAGGACCTGTTCCGGCCCATTGAGCGTATTCACCGTGTCGTACGTCTGGTGCGCTTTGATCAGGATGCACGCATTGGCAAGCTGGGGTTGGACCCGCAGCATGAACTCGCGATTCTTGCCCGTCAGTTCGACACCATGCTCGATCAGCTCAAGCAGCAAAATGAAGCCATTCGACAGAATGCTTTGGAGCTGGAAGACAAGGTCAAAGAGCGGACAGCCAGTCTTCATGAAACCACCGAAGAACTCCGCCAGAACATCACCTTGTTAGAACAAACCCGAAGTAAGCTGCTACTAAACGAGAAGCTTGCTGCTCTGGGTGAGCTGACAGCGGGGATTGCACACGAAATCAATAACCCGACTGCGGTGATCCTTGGCAACATTGAGTTGATGGAATACGAGTTGGGCAAAAACGCGACGTTGGTGTCCGAAGAAATGAGTGCGGTCTTGGAGCAGATTGACCGTATTCGCAATATCACCCGGAGCTTACTCCAATACAGCCGCCAGGGTGGGGTGCAGGATGAAATCACTTGGCAACACGTCAATCCGGTGATTGAAGAGAGTGTCACTTTGGTTCGTTCGGGAACCAAGAAATCTGATGTGGAAGTGGTGACAGAGCTAAACGCCAAATGTTGTGTGGAGATTAACCGCCATCAGCTTTTGCAGGTACTGGTGAATCTGCAGATGAATGGCGTTCATGCCATGAATGACAGAGGTAAGCTGGTGGTGCGTTCTTCTGATTGGTTAGATGAGAACGGCAATCCCATCGGGGCGACCATTTCTGTGCAGGACTTTGGCTGTGGCATCGCCAATGAAAACCTCACCAAAATCTTCGACCCGTTCTTCACCACGCGCCGATCAGGAACTGGGCTTGGACTTGCGGTAACCCATGGCATCGTCAGCGGTTTGGGCGGTGAGATTAAGGTGGAATCCGAGCTTGGCGAAGGAACCACCTTCACGCTTTATCTGCGTGAAAAGATTCAGACCGATGATGAAATCACTTCGCTGCAGGTGATGGAGTAAGGCTGGCGCTTAGCCAGCCGCCCACATTTGCTTGCCAGCATGTTGAAGGTTGTAACCGCCGAACTGCTCGCTTTGTTTGACGATCTCCTCGTCATCCAGATGTTGCATCAGCTGTTGAACTAAGGAGCGGAAATAGATGTTTTTCGGGATGACCAGTTCAAAGGCCTCATTGGCAATGGGATGAAAAGCGAGGCCAAATTCTCCCGCGGCACTTTGGCTACCAAACCCAATGTCAGCCGCCCCCCGTGCAATCGCAGAACCTAATTCCCGCTCATTCAGACACACAGTGACCGTATTGAGCATGTCAGTGGTAATACCGTTTCTAAATAGCCATTCTTCCATCGCACGAGCACTGCCAGCGCCGCCTTGACGACCAGCCCATCGCCATTCTTTTCCCGTGAAATGGTGCGGGTCGTTCAATTGCTCGGCGAGTTCAGGGCGAACAATCAGACCTTGTTGGCGCTCGAAAGCATGGAGTAACACCCAGTTTTTGTGTCCGGCATATTGTTGGATAAGTGCAGGGTGGCGGAGCTTGGCTTCCTCGGCATTTCCCCAATGAATCGCACAGATATCGACATGCCCCTTTTCCAGCATCGACAATCCTTGCTTGGTGCCCGTGGCGGTGTAGCCAACCAATGCTGTACTTCCCAGTGCATTGGCCATTTTGCTCACAATGTGTTGCAGCAAAGGGTCATCAGAGCCTGCAATCAAAAGTCTGTCGCTGAATACGCCATTGTGGCTGGACTCCAGCAGCCATCGGTCAAGCAAGCTTTTTGGGAAAAGCCATTTTCCTGTGACTTTGGTGGCGGGAAGCACGCCGTCGTTGGCCAGGCTGTAGACCTTCTTTTCGTTCAGATCGAGATACTCCGCAACCTGGCGGGCATTCATGAACTCCGGAAATTCACTCATCTGACCCACCTTTTACATCGAAGTCTATGTTCTCTGCGCCATTGAAGACCTGAAAACGGTGGCCTTTAGCGCGGGCAATCATGGTAATACCAAGTTGTTTGGCAAGGTCATAACCCATCTGTGTCACGCCCGAGCGAGAGAGCAGCACAGGGATCCCCATTTGCGCCACCTTAATCACCATCTCTGACGTCAACCGCCCTGTGGTGTAGAAGACTTTATCTTCGCCAGTTTCACCTTTCAGCCACATCTCGCCCGTCAGGGTATCGACCGCATTGTGACGACCAATATCTTCGACGAAAGAAAGAATTTCCGTGCCTTTACACACCGCACAACCGTGTACAGCACCTGCTGCTTTGTAAGTGTCATTGTGGTGAGTGAGCGCTTCCAGCAGGCCATACAGGGAAGACTGAGTAATGCGGTGCTCTGGCAGTTTCAGGTCTTCGAGTTTTTTCATAACGTTGCCAAACATGGTGCCTTGACCGCATCCCGAGGTGACGGTTTTCTTGGAAAGCGTCTCGTCGATATCGTCGTTTTGCTCTGCGGTGACCACTGCGGCGGATTGGGTTTCCCAATCGATGATGACTGAATCCAGTGCGTCAGCATCGTTAATCAACCCTTGGTTTTTGAGATACCCCAATACCAGCATGTCCGGTCGGGCACCCAAGGTCATCAGGGTCACGATTTCCTTCCAGTTGAGATAAACCGTTAAGGCGCGTTCGCAGGCAATTTGCTTGGTCATTGGTTCGCCATACTCATCGAACACTGTCACATCAATGGTTTGAGGAATGTCGGTCTGGGTTTGAATAATTTTTGGTTGGGTCATTTACCCGGCTTCCTTTTGGGTGTGTAAGAGGCACGAAAACTGAACATCATCAGCAAAGTTAGCAATTCCCGTTCCAAGCCAGCAGAGTAATCCGGTCGCTGGTATGTGTTTTGCTTCATGGGGTTAGAAAATCAGACTTCTGCGTGCCTGCGGTAGCGTTTTTGAAGCCTGGAACCTCAAGGAGTGATGTGTGACGAAAATAATAAAAGACCCTCAATACTGGCTAATGCAATTTGACCTGGAAGCCACAGAGGTTGATGTCGGTCGCTGGAAAACCAAGCGCTGGTCTATCGCGAACCTGAACCTGCCCCGTACGGAGGAAGAGTGTTCAGGGGAACAGATTTCCTTGCCTTTAGAGCTATTTAAAGACGAACGCACGGACTATCGGTTTAACCTCAGTTCCCGCGATCCCCACCTCTTTTTCATCTTCGAAGTCGAAGACGATGAATCCATAAAACCCCTGAAACTTACAGCATCGCAGACCAATGCAGCCAGCTTTATGGATGGTGATTATCTGGTGCAGTCTGTGCCTATGCCATTGCCTGTTCAGGCCTGGATGGAAGCCTTTATTGGTCGTCATGGCGAGCTCCTCGAAGTGCGTAAGAAGAAGCGCAAAGGCGCGGGGAGGGCGAGTGGCAACTGATTCCTTTTTACACCGTTGGTCCAAGCGAAAGCAGGAACAAAGCACGGCTGAAGATGAAAAGCCGCCAGAGACTGAGCTGATTGAGGACGATGCCGAGCTGGTGGTCTCCGAGGCTTCGGCTGAACCTGAAGAATCAGAACTTCCCCCACCGTCCATGGACGACGTTGAGCGTTTGAGAGAAGGGGACTCCGTTGCAGCATTCCTGGTGAAAGGTGTGTCCTCACAGGTGAAGAAAGCGGCGCTTCGCAAACTATTTCACAGTGATGCTTACAACGTGCTTGATGGCATGAACGACTATGACCTCGATTATTCCAAAACTGCCAACCTCAGTGCGGAAGTGGCTGAAACCTTGAGAAAGTGGACTAAGGAAAAGCTGGAAGAAGCGACCGAGGAGAAACCGGAAGACGAAGCGTTGGCTCAGGAAACCTCAAGTGATCAACCAGTTAACGAGGGTGGTCTCAAGGAATTACCAGAAGGTGAGACAAAAAGTACCCATGAGGAATTAGGGGACAATTTGTCTCACCCGGAGGGACAAAATGTCCCAATAGAAAGTGTGGATAAGAATTTGGACGGATCCTGACTCCGTTTAGGTCATTTTTCTTCCTTCAAAGCTGGTTCGCTACTTGCTGTAACAGAAGTGTCTTACTCGAAGACGTAGCTAAGCCCCTGTTCAGCAACGCTAAACGGTGTAAAGCCAGCCTTGAAGAACTCTCGCATTGAAGCAGATTAACGCCGTTTGCCGGCTAGGGACGCAGGTGTTTATGGCTACACAGACAACAGCAATTGAGAATATGTCGACGGAAAACAACACAACAACACTCAATCAGTATCTAGAAAAACAAACAGATACCAATGGATTGGCCAGACTGCATGCTCTGAAAAGCACAGTCACGTTAGGAAACCTTATCCCGCCTACGGTGAGCTTTGAAAGCCGTGGGCTTGCTCTCGTTGTGGGAACGGCTGATGCACTCTCTGCTTTCAGTGAATCAATCGCAGATGATATCCGTGACCGCGTTGTGCTGCTTTGCAATCAAGCGGGCGCGACATTATCGAACCCTTCAGAGGGTCTTGCGCTGTTCTATGGCAGCGACGTGAGTATCGAAGGCTTCTTAGGAGCTTTTCAAGTCACCTTGAAGCGAAACGGAACGCCGCAAAATCTGGCGCAAATTGCTGTCGGGCGGGAGCATTTTGACCTGATCGTCGACCTCACTGAAAACGGTATCCATGCAGCACAATTGCCTCCTCTGGGATATCACGCTGTAGGTCGTGGCTTGGTGGCTACAGAAGAAGCGTTAGCGGCGATATCTGAAACGGTGGGAACCTTCGACAAGCCTAAATTTTTCCGTTTGGACAATGAGCGTTGTGCTCATGCATCCCGCGGACTTGAAGGCTGCACCCGTTGCATCGATGCTTGTCCTGCCGACGCACTAAGCTCGATCAATCAAACCATCACCATCAATCCTTACTTGTGTCAGGGGATGGGCTCGTGCGCTACTGCGTGTCCAACAGAAGCCATCAGCTATGCCTTACCTGATCCGGAAAACACCCAGCATTTTGTCTTCGACCTGATTCAAGGTTACCGTCAACAAGGTGGTGAGGTTCCAGCAATCCTTTTCTACGCCGAAGCGGATGAAGACGCTTTGGTTGATGCCATGTCAGTGCTGCCGAACAATACCATTCCAGTCCGACTGGAAGAGCTGGCCTCCGTCGGGTTGGACACATGGCTGAGCGCATTGGTTTACGGTGCTTCTCAGGTGATACTGGCCATGGCGCCAAACCTTCACGCTAAAACACGTCATGTGCTGGAGCAGGAACTTGCGGTATCTGCTTCCTTCCTTAGTGACCTCAATATCGAACCAGACCGCATTGCGTTGAAAGCTGTCGACTCACTTTCGTCACTCACCCAATACTCCAATGCGTTGCTCTCTCATACAGAGAGACTCACTGGTACCAAGCGCGAGAAACTAAGCGCAGCGTTGGATCTGTTGGCTGCGCAATCTGCTCAAACTCTCACCGTATCAATGTTTGCTCAAAATGCGCCATATGGCCGCGTAAACGTGAAAACTGACGAATGCACTCTTTGTATGGGGTGCGTGGCCGTGTGTCCGACTGATGCACTCTTAGCGATAGGTTCCCATCCGGGAATGACATTCCGCGAGCAGGACTGTGTGCAATGTGGGTTGTGTGAAACGAGCTGTCCTGAATCTGTGATCACGCTTGAACCCCGCTACAACTGGGACACCGAAACGCGTCAGCAAAGAGAAATCTTACATGAAGAGGAGGCGGCGAAATGCACCAGTTGCGGTAAGCCATTTGCGCCGGTTTCCATGGTGAACATGCTGATAGAAAAACTGCAAAACCACAGTCACTTTGAAGGTGATGCCATCAAACGTCTCTCGATGTGCGAAGACTGCCGGGTTCGCGACATTGTCGCTGAAACAATGATCAACAACCCAGAGAAACAGATGAAGGTTTAGGAGGGACGAATGGCAATGCAGGAAATCATCAACGTGGAAGATGTCACCCGTGAAGAAAATGAAATTCGTCTCAACATTTATCACCTTCTGGCGCATCTGTTCAGACAGGCACCTGATCAGGATGCACTGAACTGGCTTGCGACACTGGAAGTGGAAGGCGACGAAGAGGCAGGCATGGCAGCGGCTTGGTCTGTTCTCAGGCTTTCCGCTAGTAAAACCACACCCATGCAGGCGGCCGATGAGTATCAACAGCTATTTATCGGTGTCGGACGTGGTGAAGTGGTGCCATTCGGTTCCTGGTATCTAACCGGGTCTTTGATGGAACTGCCGTTGGCACACCTTCGTCAGGATTTACGACGATTGGGGTTTGAGCGTCAGGAAGAAACCAAAGAGCCAGAAGATCATATCGCCGCATTGCTGGAAGTGATGGCGATGCTGGTGGATGAAGAGGATATGGAAAGCCAGAAGGCTTTTTTCAACCGTCATATTGCGCCGTGGTTTGAGCGATTGTGTGACGACGTGATTCGTGCGAATGCAGCCGTGTTTTACTCCTCTGTTGCTGCACTCGCGAAACAGTTCTTAACGATAGAAAAAATAAGCTTTACCCAGCGACCGTGGTAGTTCTGCCTTGCAGAAAGCGGACAGAAGCGCTGATAAAAAGTACAAGGAGCAATGTGATGTCAGAGAAGCAAAAAGAGACAGACAAGCCAAATGAAGCGCGACGCCAGTTCCTTAAAGGACTGGGTGTTGCTGCAGCAGCTGGAGCGGCCACTACTGTGGTGAGCGGTGCGGCTCAAGCGGAAGTCACGGTGGCTAAGCCGGAACAGGAAAACCCCTCGGGCTATCGCGAAACGCAACATGTTCGTGATTACTACGATTCCCTCTAACCTGGCTGATGGAGTGAGATGATGAAACTGACGAAACGGTCTGACACCGTCAGCAAGGACGAAAAGCAACTGGGTGTTTCCCGTCGTACCTTTATGCGTAATTCTACGCTGGCTACCGCAGGTGGTATTGCCGCTGCTGGCATGTTTGCACCAGGTATGATGAAAAAAGCTGCAGCGAAAGACGTTGACCCAAACAAACCGATTGAACAAAAACGCACGATTTGTTCTCACTGCTCAGTGGGTTGTGGCGTGTATGCAGAAGTACAGGATGGTGTCTGGACGGGTCAGGAGCCTGCGTTTGACCACCCATTCAATGCCGGTGGACACTGCGCCAAAGGGGCTGCACTTCGTGAACATGGCCATGGTGAACGTCGCCTCAAATACCCAATGAAACTGGTGGATGGCAAGTGGCAGAAAATCAGCTGGGACACCGCCATCAATGAAATTGGCGACAAATGTCTGGAAATCCGCAAGCAAGACGGCCCTGACTCTGTGTACTTTCTGGGTTCGGCAAAGCATAGCAACGAACAGGCCTACATGTTCCGTAAAATGGCATCGCTTTGGGGAACCAATAACGTCGACCATCAGGCACGTATCTGTCACTCCACCACGGTAGCAGGGGTGGCGAATACCTGGGGTTACGGTGCGATGACCAACTCCTTTAACGACATGCATAACTGTAAGTCGATCCTTTTTGTCGGCTCCAACCCTGCCGAAGCTCATCCGGTTGCGATGCAGCATATTCTCATCGCGAAAGAGAAAAACGGCTGTAAGATTGTTGTGGCTGATCCTCGTCGCACCCGCACTGCCGCGAAAGGCGACCACTTTGTTTCTCTACGTCCGGGTACCGATATTGCGTTTATCTGGGGCCTGCTATGGCACATTTTCGATAACAACTGGGAAGACAAGGAATTCATTTACCAGCGCGTGTTTGGCATGGATGAAATCCGTGAAGAAGTTGCGAAATGGAATCCTGAAGAAGTAGAGCGTGTGTCCGGTGTTGGACGTGACGACATGTATCAGGCGGCGAAAATCCTTGCCGAAAACCGCCCAGGCTGTGTGGTTTGGTGTATGGGTGGTACGCAACACACCACAGGTAACAACAACACCCGCGCTTATTGTGTGCTGGAGCTTGCTCTGGGGAACATCGGTAAATCAGGCGGTGGTGCCAATATTTTCCGCGGACACGATAACGTGCAGGGTGCCACCGACCTTGGCGTGTTGTCCCACACCTTGCCGGGTTACTACGGTTTGTCTAACGGTGCATGGAAACATTGGTCGAAAGTCTGGGATCTGGACTATGACTGGGTTCAGGGGCGTTTTGACCAAACGGAATACAACGGCTCTAAACCAATGAACAGCAACGGTATACCGGTTTCACGCTGGATTGATGGCGTGCTGGAAGACCCTGATAAAATTGCCCAGAAAGCCAATATCCGCGTCATGTTTTACTGGGGGCATGCGGTGAACTCGCAAACCCGTGGTCCCGAGATGCAAAAGGCAATGGAAAAACTGGATATGATGGTCATTGTCGACCCTTATCCAACCGTTGCTGCAGTCATGAACAACCGTAAAAACGGCGTTTACCTGCTGCCAACGACCACTCAGTTTGAAACCTACGGATCGGTGACCGCATCTAACCGTTCACTGCAATGGCGTGACAAGGTGATTGACCCTCTGTTTGATTCAAAGCCTGATCACAACATCATGTATCTGCTTTCCCAAAAACTGGGTTTCTCAGACCAACTGTTTAAGAACGTGAAGGTGAATGGCGATGAACCTCTGATTGAAGACATTACCCGCGAGTTCAACCGTGGTATGTGGACAATCGGCTACACAGGCCAGAGCCCAGAACGTATCAAAACGCATCAGCAAAACTGGCACACCTTCAACAAAACATCACTGGAAGCAGAAGGTGGCCCGGTTAATGGGGAGACCTATGGTCTGCCATGGCCTTGTTGGGGAACACCGGAAATGAAACATCCGGGTACACACATCCTCTATGACACATCAAAAGAAGTCGCCCGCGGTGGTGGTAACTTCCGCGCACGTTTTGGTGTGGAATATGAAGGTGAAAGCCTGCTGGCAGTCGATAGCTATTCAAAAGGCTGTGAGTTGGAAGACGGGTATCCGGAGTTCACTGACAAGATGCTCAAACAACTTGGCTGGTGGGATGATCTGACAGCAGAAGAGAAAGCGGCTGCTGAAGGTAAAAACTGGAAGACAGACCTGTCTGGCGGTATTCAGCGTGTCGCCATCAATCACGGTTGTATCCCATTTGGTAACGCCAAAGCGCGTGCGATTGTCTGGACCTTCCCAGACAAAGTGCCACTTCACCGTGAACCACTGTATACCCCGCGCCGTGACTTGTTGCCTGAATACGCAACCTGGGATGACAAAGCGGATATCTATCGTCTGCCAACGCTGTACAAATCGATTCAGGAAATTGATGCGGCGAAAGAGTATCCAATCATTCTCACATCTGGCCGATTGGTTGAGTATGAGGGTGGGGGTGAAGAGACCCGTTCAAACCCATGGCTGGCGAAACTGCAGCAAGAGATGTTTGTGGAAGTCAACATTGCTGACGCGAACGATCTGGGGATTGTGGATGGACAGGATGTTTGGGTTGAAGGCCCTGATAAAGGCCGCGTGAAAGTGAAGGCCATGATTACACCTCGTGTCTACAAAGGGCTGGCCTTTATGCCATTCCACTTCGGTGGTGTGTTCCAGGGTGAAGATCTGAGGTCGAAATACCCAGAAGGGGCTGACCCGTATGTCGTTGGTGAAGCGGCGAACACCGCAACCACCTACGGTTACGACCCGGTTACCCTGATGCAGGAAACCAAAGTGACACTTTGTAAGATCTTACCGGCGTAATGGGAGCGCATAGTTATGGCTGATATGAAATTCTTATGTGACACCAAACGCTGCATTGAATGTAATGGCTGTGTCACCGCGTGTAGTAACGCTAACTCTGAAGTGGTGACCTGGGGAACCCAGCGTCGTCGTGTCGTCACCCTGAATGATGGTGAAGCGGGTGAGAACTCGGTGTCAGTTGCCTGTATGCACTGTGCCGATGCCCCTTGTATGGCTGTGTGTCCCGCTGACTGTTTTTACAAAACAGAAGATGGCATTGTTTTGCACAACAAGGAGACCTGCATTGGCTGCGGCTACTGCTTGTTTGCTTGTCCGTTTGGAGCGCCTCAGTTCCCGAAAACGGCGGCATTCGGGGAGCGCGGCAAGATGGATAAATGTACCTTCTGTGCAGGCGGTCCTGAGCCGGACGGTTCGGCAAAAGAGCGAGAGCTATATGGTGCAAACCGTATTGCCGAAGGTAAGTTGCCTTTGTGCGCTGAAATGTGTTCTACCAAAGCACTGTTGGCGGGGGATGCAGAGAAAATTTCTGCAGTATTCCGTCAGCGCGTTGTAGAACGTGGCGCAAAAGGGGCTGGCTGGACTAAGGGCGATGACCTCGCCTACGACGCGACCAAAAGCTGATTAGCAGGGACTCTGTGGGACGTGGCTCGTCCCACGGAGTCAGGAGGAGAGATATGTTTAGAACATTGCTCGCCATGCTAATGGTGATAGCAACCTTTTGGTCTCCAGTCAGTCTTGCTGAAGGCGGTGCCAAGGCGGATCCCCAGAAAGAAATAGTGCAACTGGCTGGCCCTGAATTCTGGAGAGAAGTGCGAGGCGGAGAGTCGGGATATACGGTTGCGACGGGAGCAGAAGCTGGACAACTGATCAATGTTGATGGTCAACGCTGGCGGGAAATTCGTAATGAGTGGATCAGTCCGCTTGGTTTGATTTTCCTTGGCGCATCGGCAGGCAGCTTGTTGTTGTTTTACCTGTGGGCTGGACGCATAGAGTTATCGCACAAGCGCACTGGTAAAAAGGTGATGCGCTGGACACCGTTTGAGCGCGCCATGCATTGGTTCACCGCCATCAACTTCCTGATCTTGGCGGTCAGTGGCGTGCTCTTGCTATACGGTAAGCACTTTATTAAACCTGTGGCGCCTGAAGCAGTTTGGGGCAGCATCATCTATGCGGCTAAAGTGTCGCACAACTATCTGGGGCCGTTGTTTGTGCTCGGACTGTTTTGTATGTTGGTGAAGTGGATGAAGAACAATTTCATCAACAAAGTCGACATTGAATGGTTCAAGCAGGGCGGTGGTATTCTGCCAAACGGCAAACACCCGGATGCAGGTTTTTGTAATGGTGGCGAGAAGATCTGGTTCTGGCTGCTGGCAACCGTTGGTGTGGTGGTCTGTGTTACAGGTCTGGTGATGGATTTCCCACTCTTTGGTCAAACCCGTGAGGATATGCAGATAGCAAACCTGCTACACGGTATCGCTTCTTTGGGTTTGTTCGCAGCTGCGTTAGGGCACATCTACATCGGTACAGTGGGTACTGAAGGTGCGCTTGAAGGGATGGCAACAGGCTACGTGGATGAAAGTTGGGCGAAGCAACACCACAAGCTTTGGCTGGACGAAGTGCAAGGCCAAAGCAGTTCTCAAACGACAGAAGCGAAAGAGCAACAAAGTACCTGACGTATAGGTAAACAAATGGAAGCCCGCAGATGCGGGCTTTTTTGTGCTTATTGCTGAGACTCATTTTTGGTCGTAGGCAGCCAAAACGAAATCACTGTGGTTGTTGCGAGGAAAGCGAAAGATACCCAGAGACATGCTGCAAACCCCCAGACCTGGAATATCCACCCCGAGAGAATGGTGCCAATCAAGCGTCCCATCGCGTTCGCCATGTAATAGAAACCCACATCCAGCGAAACGCCGTCACCTTTGGCATAGCTGACAATCAGGTAAGAGTGCAGTGAAGAGTTCACAGCAAAAACAGCACCGAACACCATCAAGCCAACAATAATAACGGTTTCTGGATGCCACTGTTGTTGAACGCTGACGGCAATGATCCCCGTGACGACGGAAAGCAACATAGCCCAATAGATTGCGGCTTTGCCATCCGGCGTTTTACCAGAAGCTTTACCTGTGATCTTCGGAGCAATCCCCTGAATAAAGCCATAGCCAATCACCCAAGTTGCCAGAAATGCGCCGACGGCACTGTGGTCCCAGCCAAAGGTGGTACCGAGATAGATGGGAAGGGCAATCACAAACCAGACATCACGGGCACCGAACAGGAACATACGGGCAGCAGACAGAATATTCACACTGCTGGATTTTGAGAATATCTCTGAGAACTTAGGCTTGGTTTTCGCTTTGCCCATGTCTGACTTCAGGAACAGCAGGCTGCCGATAAATACCAGCAGCAAGACACCTGCCATCGCAGCAACCGCAGATTGGAAACCAATCAAGGAAAGCAGTGCACCGCCCAGGAAGAAACCAGCACCTTTCAATGCGTTCTTAGATCCTGTGAGAATTGCAATCCACTTGTAGAGTGCGCCTTGTGCATCTTCAGGAACCAGTGTTTTGATTGAGCTCTTTGCGCTCATCTTATTGAGGTCTTTGGCTATACCGGACATGGCTTGCGCTGCCATTACCCAGGGAATACTGAGCCAAGCTGTCGGTACCGCCAGCATGGCGAGCGCGACAATTTGCATGCCGAGACCAATGTTCATGGTTCGGTTAAGACCTAACCTTGCACCGAGCCAGCCGCCAATCAGGTTGGTCACCACACCAAAGAATTCATAGAAAAGAAAGAGTGAAGCGATTTCCAGACTGGAGTAACCCAGGTCATAAAAATAAAGGACCACCAACATGCGCAGTGCACCGTCAGTGATGGTGAAATTCCAATAATTGAATGTCACCAGCATGTACTGGCGAACGTGGGAATTTAATTGAGACAGCATAACAACTCGCCCAAAAAAGAGCTGCGTTTGCAGCTCTTGATGTTTTTTCTGTGTTTACGCTAGACCTACTTTACGAACCAACTCTGCGGTGCGCGTAGCGTAGCCCATTTCGTTGTCATACCAGGCGTAGACTTTCACCATGCGCTTGCCAACAACCATAGTCGAGAGTGCATCGACGATGGTAGAGCGCTGATCGCCTTTGTAGTCGATAGATACCAGTGGGCGTTCTTCAAAGCCAAGAATGCCTTTCAGCTCGCCTTCAGACGCTTCCTTCAGCAGAGCATTCACTTCTTCTGCGGTGGTGTCGCGCTTCACATCGAAGATGATGTCAGTCAGAGAGGCATTCGCCAGCGGAACACGGACTGCATGACCGTTAATTTTACCTTCCAGCTCAGGGAAGATTTCAACGATAGCTTTCGCAGAACCCGTGGTGGTTGGGATCAAACTCATGCCACAGGCGCGCGCACGGCGAAGGTCTTTGTGCGGTGCATCCAGAATGGTTTGGGTGTTGGTGAGATCGTGAATCGTTGTGAAAGCAGATTGCTCGATACCCAGTTTCTCGTGAATCACTTTCACCACAGGAGCGATACAGTTGGTGGTGCACGATGCTGCGGTCACAACGCGGTGGACCTCTGGATCGAAGATGTTGTCGTTGATGCCCACAACAATGTTGGCAATACCGTCTTCTTTCACGGGTGCAGAGACAACCACGCGTTTAACGCCTTGCTCGAGGTATTGATTCAGAAACTCGGATTTACGGTGTACACCTGTTGCCTCGATAACAACGTCACAACCAGACCAATCGATATCACTGATGTTCTTTTGCTGTGTCGTGCGGATGGTTTTACCGTTGATCAGCATGGTATCGCTATCGGTGGAGACTTCATGGTGCCAGCGGCCCTGAACAGAGTCGAACTCCAGAAGGTGAGCCAGCGTCGCTGTATCGCCAGCGACATCGTTGATTTGAACAAACTCCAGTTCAGGCCAGTCGAATGCGGCGCGAAGTGCCAGACGGCCGATACGGCCAAAACCATTAATTCCTACTTTAATAGACATCTCAATTTTCCTCTAAACACAGCACTCTGGGCGAGATTTCATCTCCGAGAGACGCTGGATATCTTGCTGGTATTCTTGTTTAAGGCAGTTCGAATCGACCAGCCCCTGAATTTGTTTGCGCATCCAACCGGGAAGTTGGTCAGACAAGCGGTAAAACACCCATTGACCCTGGCGGGTATCCAAAATCACGCCGCTTGAACGAAGTTGTGCCAAGTGTCGGGAGATCTTTGGCTGGCTCTCGTTGAGTGCTTCCGTTAGCTCGCCCACGCAGATTTTTTCTTCCCGCGCGATGAGCAATAAACATCTCACGCGGGTTTCATCTGCGAGCAGTTTGAAAAACTGATGAGGTAACATTTGAATATCTCCATATGCGAATATCCATATATTAATTTCAATAAGGCATGAGTCAACAGGAAATAAGGTATGTCATGAAAGCTTCATATTTGGAGCTAGAACTAAGCAACAGAGTCGCTAGAACACTGTTGCTTGTTTGGAAATGGCTATTTGGAAATGAGTTCCCAATTAAGGGCCGTGCCCGCTGGAATATCAGAGAGTGCTATTCGTCCCATGACAACATCATAGTGCTTAGGCTCTAAACCAAACCCCGGACGAACGCTTTTTACGTTGTCTGGATTGAGGGTTTCACCTTTTTTGATGTCTTGAGCAACATAGAGCGAACGGCGAAATTGCACATTGCCTTTCTCCGCTTCTTTAAGTTGATAGCCTGCTTGTCCCAATGCTTGCCACGCGGTTTCTGTGTCCCTACAGAGCGATGCCAATTCATCAGGCTCCAGAGAAAAGGTAGAGTCTGGGCCTGGGTCATTGCGGCTCAGAGTGACGTGTTTTTCAATCACGGACGCGCCGAGCGCAACAGCAGCAACAGACACTGTGGTACCCAATGTGTGGTCAGACAGACCGCCAATGACACCGAACTTCTCCGCGAGATCGGGAATGGTGCGCAGATGGCTTTGGGAAGCTGGGGCAGGGTAGGCGCTGATGCAATGAAGAAGCACCAATTGCCCACAACCATTGTCACGGGCAGTCGCTACCGCTTCGGAAATTTCATCACCGTTAGCCATGCCTGTGGAGATGATCATCGGTTTTCCGGTTTGCGCCACATAACGGATTAGCGGTAAATCGACCGCTTCAAACGACGCTATCTTGTAGGCGGGCGCATTGAGATCTTCCAGCAAATCCACCGCTGTAAAATCAAATGGCGTACTGAACAGGGTAATACCAATGTCGCGTGCTTTATCAAACAGAGGCTTGTGCCATTCAAAGGGCGTGTGTGCTTCTTGGTAAAGGTCATATAGAGTGCGACCATCCCAGAGCCCGCCTTTGATTTGGAATTCGTCAGAATCGCAATTTAGCGTAATGGTGTCCGCGGTGTAGCTCTGCATCTTAATCGCATCAGCGCCAGCGCGTTTGGCCATTTCAATGGTCTGGAAAGCACGTTCGATGGAGCCGTTATGGTTTGCTGACATTTCAGCGATGATGTAAGGCTTGTGGTCTGGGCCAATTTTACGGCCATCGATGGTAATAAACGGGGTCATGATGCTGTGTTACCGTTCCAGTCTTCACGTGAAAGGAAGAAAGCAAAATAATCTTTGTCTCCCTCTGCTGTGATTAGGGTTTGCATGTCCCTTTCCTTTGAAAAGCCAAGCTTGTGGTGAAGGTAAAGGACTTTTGGATTGCTGCAAAGCACCCGGCTGCGAATACCTTCAAGCCTCAACTTATCAAAGCCAAGGTGCAATGCTTCAAATAGCAGCGTAAAACCAGTGCCTGAGGGCGCTTCAGGGGATTTATAAAACCCCCATTCTGCGGTGTTTGATTGTCTTTCAATCTCGGTGAAAGAGACCATGCCAACCGGCGTTCCCTCAGCGTGCGCAATAAAAAACTGTTTCGTGGCGTCAGTTGAAGCTTTGGCAAACCAGCGCTCATGCTCCTCAGCGCTGATTTCATGTTGGGTGAACATCATCTCGCGAACGCCAGGGTCATTTCGCCAACCTCGAACCATGGGTAAATCTTCGGTCGTCATGGGGCGGAATATCATCTGATTATTCGGTTCTGTCGGACACAAACTTTCCATGACCTCGACTACACGCTGCGCACCATTGCCGTCGATGTCTGATTTCTCCAAGCGATAAGGCAAAGTTTTCCAATGTTCCGCCAGCCATTTCAGTTCATTGGCGTAATCGTGCTCGGTGGTTTTGTCGCTCACACCAAGGTAACGGTACAGGCCGCTGGCACCAAGGTGTTCGGCCATTTGACGTTGGTTTTCTGCCACGGAAACGAGAGTTCCCGGTACACCGAGGCTGGCGCGTTCAATCGCGCTGACACCGGCACCGCCAAAAGCATATCGGCAGGCGGCAAGTTCAGCTTCGTAGTCGGGCAGGTTTTCAGAAAGCGTCACGAACTCCGGCAAAGGCAGCGACGCAATTTCATCTCTTCTCGGATTCGCTAACCCGTGCACAACATGCAGCCGGAAGGGGAGTGAATCAAAGTGTCTGCTGGCGTTTAAAAGCTTAATGCACTCACCACTTGGGTCTGTGCCACTGAAAAAAGCCAGTACCACATTCTTGAGCGCTGGGGGCTGTTGGCGAAGCTCGGAAAAGCGTGGGCGCAGCAGGCCAAATTTGGGTCCCAGAAGTTGAGTGCATTCCTTTGACACAACCTGATGATAGCGGTTTTCAAAATCCGGCCACGGGTTGTGGTCCAAGAGCACATCACACTTGTGTTCACGGTTAGCCAGATCGTCAATGGTAAAGATTCTGGTACCCGATGTACGCATCAGGTCTTGCCACTCACGGTCGAGCGCATAATGATCCATGGCAATCCAGTCTGGCTGAAATGCTTCCAGTGCTGCCAAGCATTCGTTTGCATCAGCTTCCTGTGTCACGCCGAGCCAGTGTCTGTAATCGCCGGCATCGGGTAAGAAGGTTTCCTGAATAGTTTTCAGGGAGATCACATCGACACCCTGAGTTTTGCAGTAATCGATAAGATTGCCTGTCAGAGGACGGCTAAGAAGCACAACCTCATGGCCGCGCTCAATCAGCTTTTTTGCTAGCACCAGACAGCGCATGATATGTCCGGTACCAATCTGGCTGGAGGCATCGACGCGAATGGCAACCTTCATAGCTCTCCCCGCTGTTCAAGAATTTGATAGAGCATTTCAGCGCGGATCCAATCGTCGGGCTCATCGATATCCTGAACCCGGAAATGAGGGATCTGAACGGCTTTGGAATGTGGTGCGAAAATCGGTTTGCCGGAGAGGAAAGCGTCCGGCTTGCCCCAGTAAAACATCCCCGCATCGTGATAAGCAGTCTCTAAATCCTGTGAGCGGGTAGAGAAATGCTCAGGCCAGAACATTTCCACATTGCCTTCGCCATTCATTCGGATACTACGCTGAATGGGGAACGAAAAGCGTGTGGCGGCGAAAGTGTATTGGGTCTGTTCTTTTTCCAGCAGTGCCAGACCTTCTTCCAAATCCTTGGCGCGGGTAAACGGCACAGTGGCGTAAAGACAACAAACCGAGCCCAATGGGCGGGTATCGTTCTCCTGAAGCCATTCGATGGCATGTTTGATTACATCCAACGTTGTCGCATGGTCGTTCGCGATATCAGAAGGACGAAGGAAAGGCACTTCTGCGCCATGTTCTTTGGCGACACCGGCAATATCTTCGCTGTCTGTCGAGACAATGATGCGGTCAAACAGGCCAGACTTTTTAGCGACATCAATGGCGTAGGCAATGATTGGCTTGCCAATAAAGGTCTTGAGGTTTTTTCCCGGAATACGCTTACTGCCACCACGGGCAGGAATAATACAGACTTTCATTTCGTCCTCAGCGCAGCACGTCAGCCAGTGCCTGAATCACTGTGTCCTGCTCATCTTCCGTCATATCAAAGTAAAGAGGCAGGCTGAGCGCAGCTTGATAATAATGTTCTGCAGCAGGGAATTGTCCCCACTCAAACCCCAGTTCGCGGTAATGCGGTTGGGTGTGAACCGGAATGTAATGCACGTGTACACCGATGCCTTTCGCGCGAAGTTCATCAAACACGCGGCGGCGGCAATCTGGTTCCGCTAACTGGATGACATACAAATGCCATGCCGATTTACTGGCGGGAAGTAATGTTGGTATGGTCAGCGGCAGTGCCGACAGCTTTTCAGTGTAGCGATCTGCAAGTACTTGTCGACGTTCTACAAATGTATCCAGTCTCGCCAGCTGAGAAGTTCCCAGCGCGGCTTGAAGATCTGTCATGCGGTAGTTGAAACCCAGTGACTGCTGCTCGTAGTACCAATCGCCTTGGTTGCTGTCGACCAAAGATTCCAAATCTCGCGTAACACCGTGGCTGCGAAGATTCTCCATCGCTTTGGCGAGCGCTGGATTGTTGGTCAGCGCCATGCCACCTTCTGCGGTGGTGATGATTTTTACCGGGTGAAAGCTGAAAACGGTGATATCGCTGTATTGGCAGTTACCAACATACTGATCCTGATATTTGCCGCCAATGGCGTGAGAGGCGTCTTCGATGATGCGGAAACCATACTGCTCGGAAAGCTGGTGGATAGCATCCATATCGCAGCTTTGGCCGCACATATGTACCACGACCACAATATGCGGCAGGGTGTCCGACAGCTTTGCGTGTTCCAGTTTCTCAGCTAAACGCTTTGGACAAAGGTTGTAGGTAGCTGGGTCGATATCGACAAAGTCGACATCTGCGCCACAATACAAAGCGCAGTTTGCTGACGCCACAAAGGTGTTGGGAGAGGTCCATAAACGCTGACCTTGGCCAAGCTCCAGCGCCAGGCAAGCGATATGCAGCGCGGAAGTCGCACTGTTAACTGCGATGGCATGTTTCGCCCCGACTTTTTGAGCGACAGCGTTTTCGAACTGAGTAACGCGCGGCCCTTGAGTGATGAAGTCAGACGATAAAGCGTCAACGACGGCATCGATATCGTCTTGGCTAATGTTTTGTTTGCCGTAAGGGATCATGCTTGTTGCTCAAATTCCAGGATCTGCTCGACGTTCAGAAAATCCGGATTACTGCCTGAATGGTATTCAAAACCAGCCGCAACGGGTTCGCCTTTTTCACCGAGAGGATTCACCGAATAGTCGTAATCAGCCGCATAGAATTTGATAGTTGGGCGCATCACATAGTGGTCAGCAAATTCCAGCGTCAGATGAGAGTCATCACTTGGACACATGATTTCATGCATTTTCTCGCCCGGACGAATACCAATCTCTTTCACCGGCAAACCATTACCGTAAGCGGTCGCTAGGTCCATCAAGCGGACAGATGGGATTTTCGGGACAAAGATTTCGCCGCCTTGCATGCGCTCGAAGTTCTTCAGAACAAAGTCGACGCCTTGCTGCAAGGTGATCCAAAAACGGGTCATATTAGGGTGGGTAATTGGCAGCGAATCTGCACCTTCTTCAACCAGCTTTTTGAAAAACGGCACCACAGAACCACGGGAGCCGACCACATTGCCATAGCGAACAACCGCAAAACGGGTTTGTCCGCCACCGGTCATGTTGTTCGCTGCTACGAAGAGTTTGTCTGAACAAAGTTTGGTAGCGCCGTAGAGGTTATTTGGGCTGGCGGCTTTGTCAGTTGAAAGGGCGATAACCTTTTCGACCTTGTTAGCAATGGCGGCGCGGATGATATTTTCTGCACCATGTACGTTAGTCTTGATGCATTCCATTGGGTTGTATTCGGCGGCAGGAACCTGCTTGAGAGCGGCTGCATGAATGACGTAATCGACACCATTCATGGCTTCCATCATGCGGCCAGCGTCGCGTACATCGCCGATAAAATAGCGCATGCAAGGGTCATTAAACTCTTGCTGCATTTCGAATTGTTTTAATTCATCGCGCGAGAGAATGATGAGTCGCTTAGGCTTGTAACGCGCAAGGATGGTCTTGGTGTATTTTTTTCCAAATGATCCGGTACCACCGGTGATCAAAATCGACTTGCCGTTAAACATTTCAATCCTTAAGCATTCGTCTCAGTATCTGATTGAAATTTTAACTGATAGCGCCAATTTCGGTGGGAGAAAATTGCCTACATCGTGATTGGATGACGAAAAAAAAGACAATCTCTTTCGAAATTGCCTTTTTCTGCGGTTTGCTTAGAAGCTTACTTGTGACGTTCCTTCAGCTTATTCGCGACGTCTTCGAGCGAGAAGCCTTGGTCTTGCAGCAGCACCATCAAGTGGTACATCAGGTCTGCAGACTCATTGATCAGCTCCTCCTTATCGCCCGACGTCGCTGCAAGCGCGACTTCGACGCCTTCTTCGCCCACTTTCTGCGAAATGCGCTTGGTGCCCTTGGCATACAAGGACGCCGTATAAGACGTTGAAGGATCGGATCCTCGACGGGAAGCCAGCACCTGCTCCAATTGATGAAGAAACACCAGAGCAGGTTTGTTTGCGTCGTCTTCTCCCCAGCAGGTTTCAGTGCCGAGGTGACAGGTTGGGCCGATTGGGTCGGCTTGCACCAGCAGGGTGTCTTTGTCACAGTCCACAGCAATGTGCTTGAGACGCAGTACGTTACCGGAGGTTTCGCCTTTGGTCCAAAGACGCTCCTTGGTGCGTGAGAAAAAGGTCACTTGCTCGGTATCGAGCGTTTTGGCCAGCGCGTCCTGATTCATGTAACCCATCATCAGAACCTGTCCGCTCTGTGAATTTTGGACAATAGCAGGTACTAAGCCGTCGACTTTTTCCCAGTCGATGCTTTCAGCGAGCGCCGCGTTTGATTGTGTCTGGCTCATAAGCGGATCTCCACGTCTTGTTGTTTTAAGTATTGTTTCAGTTCACCAATGTTGATGATCTGCTTGTGGAATACAGACGCTGCCAATGCACCGTCAACATTCGCTTTCTTGTAAGCTTCGGCAAAGTGCACCATCTCACCTGCGCCGCCCGAAGCAATTAGTGGAACGTGGCACACTTCGCGGACCATGTTTAATTGCTCAAGGTCGTAGCCGTTGCGCACGCCATCCTGGTTCATCATGTTCAGCACGATTTCACCGGCACCACGCTTTTGCACTTCCTGCACCCAGTCGCGGGTTTCCCATTGGGTTGCTTTGGTGCGGGTTTCGTCACCGGTGAACTGATAAACCTGATACTTGCCTGTGTCTTTGTCGTAGTAGGAATCGATACCGACCACGATACACTGCACGCCAAATTTCTCCGCAAGTTCGGTGATGAGTTCTGGGTTAGCCAATGCAGGGGAGTTGATGGAGATTTTATCTGCACCGAATTCCAGAATACGTTTAGCGTCCTCTGCGGTTTTAATGCCGCCAGCGACACAAAATGGAATGTCGATGACTTCTGCAACACGCGCGACCCAGCTTTTATCGACCACACGGCCATCACTGGACGCAGTGATATCGTAAAACACCAGTTCGTCTGCGCCTTCTGCCGCGTAACGTGCAGCCAGCGGGACGATATCGCCGATGATTTCGTGGTTACGGAACTGAACACCTTTCACCACCTGACCATCGCGAACATCAAGACATGGGATTATCCTTCTTGCCAGCATGCGAATGCCTCCTCTGCAGTGAACTTGCCGTCCAGCAATGCACGGCCCACGATAACGCCTGCGATACCTGTGCCTTTCAGCGCTTCGATGTCGGCCAGTGAGCCGATGCCGCCGGAAGACTGGAACTGAACCTGTGGGTACGCTGCACACAAATCTTTGTATAGATCGACGTTGGAACCTGCCAAGGTGCCGTCACGAGAGATATCAGTACACAGCACGTGCTTGAGACCAACCGTCAGGAAGTCGTCCAGCAGCGCTTCGATGGTCACGCCAGAGTCTTCTTGCCAGCCGGAAACCGCAACCATGCGGTTGCCGTTGCCATCAATGTTGATGTCGAGCGCCAGTACAATTTGCTCTGCGCCGTATTTTTCCATCCAGCCTTTAACCAGCTCAGGTTGCTTAACAGCGGTTGAACCGATGACGACACGTTTTGCGCCGGCACGTAGCAGCTCTACCACGTCGCTTTCCTTGCGCACGCCACCGCCAATTTGGATGTTGGCAGGTGTGCTGGCAATCAGCTTTTCAATCAATGGCAGCTGACGGGCAGACGTATCTTTAGCTCCCGTCAGGTCTACCAAGTGCAGCCAGTTTGCGCCTGCGTTGTGGTAAATCGCGAACTGCTCGCTTGGGTCAACTTTGTATTCGGTAACTTGTCCGTAGTCACCCTGATAGAGACGGACGACCTGCCCATCGATTAAATCCAAAGCGGGAATAATCATCCTTAATTACATCTCCAAAAAGTTCTTAATCAGTTGCGCACCAGCTTTGCTTGAGCGCTCAGGGTGGAATTGCACACCGTAATAGTTGCCACTTTGCACTGCTGCGGTAAACGGCTTGCCGTAGTCGCACTGACCAATGGTGTAATCACCGACTGGCATGGCGTAGCTGTGAACAAAATAGAAGTAGCTGTTTTCTGGAATGTCTTTAAACAGCGGGTGATTGTTCACTGGGGAGACCGTGTTCCAACCCATGTGGGGAAGCGGCAACTCGCCGGTTTCCATCAAGCTAGTGTCCGCATCAACATGGCCGAGGCAGTTCACCTGCTCTTTGCCTTCCTGTGAGGATTTACCCAGAAGCTGCATACCAAGGCATATGCCGAGAAGAGGCTGTTTGACTTCGCGTACCAGCGAAATCAGGTCGCGCTCTTCCAGGTTTTTCATCGCCTCGGACGCGGTGCCGACACCCGGAAGAAAGAGTTTGTCTGCTGCCAGCACAACGTCTGGGTCGCGGCTGATCGTGACATCGTAACCGAGGCGCTCAATCGCAAAACGCACAGAGCTGACGTTCGCACAACCCGTGTCGATGATGACAATCTTTGCATCGCTCATTACAGCACCCCTTTGCTGCTTGGCAGCTCGTTACCTTCTACGCGAATCGCCTGACGCAAAGTGCGGCCATAGGCTTTAAACAGGCTTTCCACGATGTGGTGTGTATTGTCGCCGTCTGATGAAAGGTGGAGGGTACACGCCATGGTGTCAGTCAGTGAGCGGAAGAAGTGCTCGACCATTTCAGTTGAAAGATCGCCAACCTTGTCCTGAGAGAAGGTCGCTTCGAACTTGAGGTAAGGGCGGCCAGACAAATCCAGAGCACATTGCGCCAGACACTCATCCATTGGCAGACTGAAACCGAAACGGCCAATACCGCGTTTGTCACCCAGCGCTTCTTTCAGCGCCTGACCCAGCGCGAGCGCCGTGTCTTCTACTGTGTGGTGATCGTCGATGTGCAGGTCGCCATCAACCGCCACTTCCATACGGAAGCCACCATGGGTCGCAATTTGATCCAGCATGTGGTCGAAGAAACCAAGTCCTGTGCTGATCTTATTGCCGCCAGTTTCATCGAGGTTCACCGTGATACGGATGTCCGTTTCTTTGGTGGTACGGACAACGGTTGCCACTCGAGGGTTGGTGGTCAAATCCTTCAGGATTTGCTGCCAACCCATGGTTTCCGGGTTGTATTGAATACCTCGGATTGCCATGTTTTCAGCAAGCTGCAGGTCGGTCTGACGGTCGCCAATCACGGCAGAGGTTTTGAAGTCCACACGGCCTTGCTGGAGATAGTCTTTAACCAAACCAAGCTTTGGCTTGCGGCAGCTACAATCTTCGTGGTCGAAGTGCGGGCAAATCAAAACGTCAGCAAATTTCACGCCTTGAGATTCGAAAATCTCCATCATCATGTTGTGTGGAGCGTCGAAATCTTCCTGTGGGTAGCTGTCAGTGCCCAGACCATCCTGGTTGGTCACCATCACCAGCTTATAGCCAGCGTCTTGCAGAGCCAGCAGGGCAGGGATCACGAATGGCTCAAGCTTGAGTTTGTCGAGGCGGTCGACCTGAAAATCTACAGGTGGCTCAACAATCAGCGTGCCATCGCGGTCGATAAAGAGGATTTTTTCTTTCACTACAAATTCCTTTTGTTGCGCTCTTTATGCCAGTTGCTGGCGGATAAAGGTCAGGGTCTTTTCACACTCTTCGCGGTTGCCCACGCTGATTCGGATGCATCCTTCAATTGGCGAACGGCGCAAGATAATGCCGTTGTCCCATAGGGCTGAGAACAGGAGATCAGCGTCTGGGAATTTCACCAGCAGGTAGTTGCCGTAGCCATCAAACACTTCCACGCCTGGCAGCATCGCAAGGCCTGCCTGAAGATAGGCACGGTTCGCATTCAGGTCCAGCACTTGATACTTCATTCGGGCAAGGCCTGCTTCACTTAACGCCTGTACCGCGATTTCAGTGACGGGTACTGGCACTGGGTATGGCGCAATCACTTTGGTCATCAATTGAATGATCTGCTGATTCGCCAGCGTGAAGCCACATCGCAAGCCGGCCAAAGCGAAGGCTTTTGACAGAGTACGAAGGATCGCAAGATTTGGGTAGCGTACCAGCAAGTCCACAGTTGAGGCTTCTGGACAGAAGTCGATGTAGGCTTCGTCCATCACTACCAACGCGCGGCCAGCCGTCATTTCCAGTAGCGTTTCAATATCGTCGCGGTTAATCAGATTACCGGTTGGGTTATTTGGGCTACACACAAACACCAGTTTGACGCTATCGAGGTTCTTTTCGATTTCAGGCAGGTTCAATTGCCACTCATCGGTCAGTGGCACTGTTTTGCGTGCAACACCTGTTGTTTCTGCGCTGATGGCATACATGCCGTAAGTCGGTGGGCAGAACAGAATGCTGTCTTCACCGGTTTCACAGAAAGTACGGATCAGCAGTTCGATGCTTTCATCTGCGCCACGAGAGGTCAGGACCTGCTCTGGGCGAACGCCTGCGTAGTCTGCGTAAGCACGGATCAACTCTTCAGGCTGACAGGTGCTGTAGCGGTTCAGGCCAGCACCGTTGATGGTGTATTCGTTGTTAAATGGTGATTCGTTCGCATTCAGCCAAACATCACCAGAGCCGCCCAATCGGCGGGCGGACATGTAAGGGGTCAGTGCCTGAACGTCCTTACGGGCTAATTTCTCAATGTCCATTGCTTCCCCTTTATTATTTTTTGTTATTGAGTTTTTCAACACGAAGGGTCACGGCGTTTCTGTGCGCATCCAGACCTTCAGCGTTGGCCATCGCAACGACAGTAGGGGCCAATGCTTGTAAGCCATCAGATGATAACTCTTGCACTGTCATGCGCTTACTGAAATCGGCAAGGCCAAGGCTTGAGTAGGTGCGGGTGTAGCCGTAAGTTGGCAGCACGTGGTTGGTGCCAGATGCGTAATCGCCAACAGATTCCGGTGACCATGCCCCCAGGAAAACCGAGCCTGCGTTATCCAGCAGTGGCAGCAATTCACGTGGGTTCTTGGTCTGAACAATCAAGTGCTCAGGGCCGTAGTTGTTTGAAATCGCGACACACTGGGTCAGGCTATCTGCAATGATGATGATGCTAGAACCCAGTGCCTGGCTTGCGATGTCAGCACGGCTCAGTACTTTTAGCTGTGCTTTGACGGCGTCAGCCACTTTCTCTGCCAGTACAGGCGATGGTGTGACAAGCACAACCTGAGAATCTGGGCCGTGTTCAGCCTGACTCAGCAAATCTGCAGCAACGAAATCCGCATCAGCATCTTCATCCGCAATCACCAGCACTTCAGAAGGGCCAGCTGGCATATCAATCGCGGCACCTTGGTGGTCATTGCTGACCTGACGCTTAGCTTCGGTAACGAAGGCGTTACCTGGGCCAAAAATCTTATCAACCTTGCTCACTGTTTCAGTGCCGTAAGCCATGGCTGCAACAGCCTGTGCGCCACCGAGGTTGTAGACTTCATCGATGCCACAAAGCTTGGCAACGTAAAGAATTTCATCAGCGATTGGCGGAGGTGAACAAAGTACTACTTTACGGCATCCGGCGATTTGAGAAGGCACACCCAGCATCAATACGGTTGATGGTAGCGGCGCACTGCCACCTGGAATGTAAAGACCAACGCGGTTAATCGGGCGGGTAACCAGCTCACATACCACACCCGGCATAGTTTCTACCGTCAGTGGCTCTGCTTTTTGCGCTTTGTGGAAGCAAGCGATGTTGTCATAAGCCTGTTTGAGTGCTGTTTTGATTTCCTCGCCCAGACGAGCTTCCGCCGCATCGATTTCGCTTTGTGAAACCTGAATATTCTCAGGTACCACTTTATCGAATTTCTCTGTCAGTGCTTTAAGCGCAGCATCACCGCCAGTGCGGACTTGTTTGATCACGCCTTCAACGGCTTCAGTGATTGATGCACTTTCAGAGATAGCAGGGCGCTCAAGCGCTTTTGCCTGCTGTATATCGCTGAGGGATTTCCAAACCACTGTTTTCATGGCTTACTCCATCATCTTCTCGATTGGCAGCACCAGAATGGAGCTCGCACCCAAGGCCTTCAGTTTTTCCATGGTTTCCCAGAACAGGTTCTCGGTACTAACCAGATGAACAGCCACACGTTGTTTGTCGTGTGCAAGAGGCAGGATAGTTGGGTCTTCTGCTCCTGGCAGCAATTCAACCACTTGCTCCAAGGTTTCGCTAGGCGCGTGAAGCATGATGTATTTTGATTCTTTTGCTTGGATAACGCCCTTGATACGGGTCAGCAGGCGTTCGATCAGTGCGGTTTTGTCTGCGTCGAACTCACCCATGCGCTGAATAAGTACCGCTTTAGAGCGGAAGATAACTTCTGCTTCTTTCAGGCCGTTGGCTTCCAGCGTTGCACCTGTAGACACCAAATCACAGATAGCATCCGCAAGACCGGCGCGCGGCGCGACTTCAACAGAACCGTTCAACATACAAGTGCTGAATTTAACGTCTTGTTTGTCGAGGTAATCTTTGAGGATATTTGGATAAGTCGTGGCAATACGCTTGCCAGCCAGATCCTGTGGGCCGTTGTAAGTTTTGTCTTTATCGATAGCAACAGACAGGCGGCAGCCACCAAAGTCGAGACGACGAAGCTTCACATACTCGTTTGGCTCGCCCAGTGCAACGCGCTCTAAACGCACTTCTTCGAGTTCGTTTTCGCCGATAACACCCAAATCAACCACACCATCCATGATGAGGCCTGGGATATCGTCGTCACGTACCAGCAGCAAATCGATTGGCATATTCTCGGCGTGAACGATCAGACGGTCGCCGGAAAAGTTAATTTTCACACCGCAGCGCTTGAGCAGTTCGTGACACTCTTTCGCAAGGCGGCCTTTTTTCTGAATGGCAATTCTTAGACGTTCTGTTTGCATGATCTATTCCCTGTATCTTTTTCGCTATGACGACTTCCCGTTTCCTTAAAGTGTCATCGCAATTTTTTTGAATCCTAAAAGTAAAAACCCCCGGAAGGTTCGCTTCCGGGGGTCTGAATCTTGTGTTCGCTTTGATGACCGGTGGAAGAACCTTACTCCTTGTCTTCCAGTCGAAACCACATCTCCCGAAAGACTAGTCAGGATGATGGTGGTGATGAATGGCCATGAGCGATTTTTGCATATTTTTCTTCTCTAAGTGCTGTAACGATTTAACGTTTGCTTGGCATCAACACTAACAAAATCGATAAAGATTGCAACACATTATTTCGATTAAAAACGACTTAAAAACAACGTTAGCAGTGCTTATTGGAGGGAATGCTTGAAATTGATGGAAATTGAAATGAAAACGCCCAGCTGATTTGCCGGGCGTTTAGTAGGAAACCCCTAATCAAGCGCGAGCATACCGTAGGTGCCAAGTTCTGGCATTCCGCCAACTTGTTGTTTCAATGTCAGGTCGCCATTGGGCTTGATGTCGAAAACCAAAATCGCGCCTTGGTTACCGACTAATTGATAGAGGTGTTTGCCGTCGCGGCTCACTGTCATATCACTGTAAAATGCTGTCTCAGAACTGTCTTTATACGCAACGTCATTCTTTAACGTGACATCGCCTTTTTTACTGACTGAAAACGAACTGATTGAGCTAGAAAGTGCATTTGCAGCCCACAGGGTTTTGCCGTCTGGAGAGAGGGCTACCCAACAGTTGGCAATTTCATCGCCTTCTACATTGCTTCCGGTGAGCACGTCCTGTGATACGGCAGCAATCTGGCCTTTTTTATCCACGGTGTATGTTGAGAGTGAACCCGTTTGCCAGCTATAAAGCGGGCTTTGTACCACTTCACCATTACCCTCTCGGAGCTTGAAGTCTGGTGTCAGGAAGCGTGCTTCCGACATCAGGATGACATCTTTATTGTTGTCACCACGCACATCAAACCCAACTGGAATGGCCTGAAAGCGGGATGCCTCAGCACGGGGACTGTCGATGCTGGAAACTGGGGACTCAGTCAGGTTATCGTTTTCAATACCGAAAACCTTCACTTTTCCTGTGACCAGCTCATTGACGTAAACAAACTCACCATTGGTCGAGAAACTGATCGTAGAAGGGCGGGCTTTTAGGTCGCGTCGGCTGTCTGCCACCACAATCAGTTTGCCATCTTTGATTTGGTACAGCGCGATGGAACCTGAGCCATTGTTGTCACCCACGCTCGCTGCAACAACTAAATCACCGGAAATGTCGACAGAGATAGGGAACAGATCGGATGCTTTCGCCGTGTTTACCAAGGCGAGTTTTCCGCCTTTTTGCCTTTCAGACAGCGCGATGGTGGCGTCACCGGGATTGACCGAGACAATGAGGTCGCCGTCTGCAGAAGCGCGAATGGCATTGGCTGAGATAAGCGGGTCATCGCCATTAGCTAACGGGTGGTCTGGATTTTTCTCAAGAGCAGGGATTTCCAAATCGCCTGTTCCTGTACCGCCGGAAGAATATTCAGCGACCATTGCAAAGGTTCCTTTGGCATCTTTGAAATGGGCGATCGTGTTACCGTCAGCTTTATTGGTAACGACATAGATATCGGTTGCAGCTGAATACGTTGCATAGGTGGAGATAAATAGTGTCGCGATAAGAGATAACTTCTGTTTCATATAAACGTCCTATTTAGAGATGAATCAGCCGAAATTTCATCCTAGGAGGTATTTTTATAAGTTAAATCTGATTTACCGTATTTGATTCGCTTTGAGCGGCATGTGAGTCTTTCGGGCCAAAAAGTAGGAAGTTGGAAGAGAAAAAGTTATGGAATCAGAAACTAGGCGCCGGTAAAAGTCAGCTTTTACAATCAGGTTCAAACATAGATATCGAGTAAACCATCGTTGCTCTTCTTGTTTTCCTCTGTGGTGGTTTCTTTATTGTCGTCGTGGCGTTCTTCTTCCTCAGCGCGCTTTTGTTGCTGTTGCTTGGTCTTATCCTGTTTGACGACGTTACCCACTTTTTGTGGCGAGTAATCTGAGATTTTGGGGAACCAATCCATCGTATTATCCTCATGGTTGCTTCCCCTCTTTATCGGCAATTGCCGTAGTTACTTGATGGTTTTTTAACCGCAGCACTTCTTGTGTTTTTTTCCGCTACCGCATGGGCAGGGGTCATTACGCCCAACTTTCTCAGCCTTCGGGTATTCACCGTCGATGTAATACCAAAGTCTCTCGCCGTCCTTTACTTCGGTGACGAAGCGAGATTTCTCATGCAGGCAATATTGTTTATCAGCGTCTTTGTAATGGGCTTTGAATTCAACGAAACCTTGTTTGCCGTCCTGATCAACTGAGCTTGAAAGCACTTCTAGCATCAACCATTCGCTGTTAACCGAATCAGCGATTGCGTCACGATGTTGCTCCGCGCCACAAGAGGGATGATAGGTTTTCACCACATAATCAACCAGCCCCTTTACGTGAGCAGAATAGCGAGAACGCATCAGCTTTTCTGGATGGTCGGCATTGGCGTGGTTTTGATGGATGGGCTCACAGCATTCGCTGTAAGGTTTTTGGCTGCCACAAGGGCAAAGCGCTGTCGTCATAGCTAGAAACCGCGTTGAATAAATAACGGCGGTATTGTCCAAGTGAGCGTGAAGCGAGTCAAGGTGAAGTGCCGACCCAGACCGCGAAAAAAACGGTCTGGGGAAAGGCGAGAAATCAGAAGGCGTGCAAGTACCAATCGTATTCGAGGGCGGTAACGTGCTGCTCAAACTCTTCAAGCTCTTTTTCTTTGCAGGTGACGAACACGTCTACAAAGTCCGTGCCGAGGAACTGTCGCATTGCATCAGAGGAAGAAAGCTCTCTCAATGCGTCGCGCAGGTTGGTAGGCAGTGGCTCGTTATCCAAGTCGTAAGCATTACCGACTACAGGTTCGGAAGGTTCGATTTTGTTGTCAATGCCATACATGATGGATGCCAGCAAAGCTGCCATCATCAGGTAAGGGTTGGCATCTGTACCTGCCACACGGTGTTCGATGCGCGTCGCAGCGGGTACGTCCCCCGGAATGCGAAGGGCAGTGGTGCGGTTTTCTATCCCCCAAGTTGCAGCATTCGGCACATAAAAATCAGGCGCGAACCGTCGGTAAGAGTTGATGTTTGGACACATGATTGCCAAGTACTGTGGCATCAGCGCTAACATTCCTCCCAACGCGTAACGAAGCATATCTGTCATCTCACCTTCAGCTTCTGGCTCGAACACATTGTTGCCATCGTCATCGAGAAGGCTGATGTGCAGGTGCATGCCATTGCCCGCTTGATCAGCATAAGGCTTTGCCATAAAGGTAGTGTCGAGATCATTATCATGAGCGACTTGCTTGATAACACGCTTAAGTAGGATGGAATGATCACAGGCAGCGAGCGCATCATCAGTATGCTTGAGGTTAATTTCAAACTGGCCAGGCGCAGATTCCGCAACAATGGTGTCTGCAGGCAAACCTTGTTCGCGGGCGGCTTCGATGATTTGAGTAAGAAGCTCTGCGTATTCATCCAGTTCATCGAGTGAATAAACCTGGGTATTTTCAGGTCGCTTGCCAGTGATCGGCGAAACAGGAGGAAGAGGAGCGTTGCCGGGCACCTTGCTGTCAATCAGGTAGAACTCTAGCTCGTAAGCCGAAACGGGTGTCAGTCCGCGGGCTTTAAACTGGCGGACAATGCGGCGTAAGATCATCCGCGGATCAGCGAAGAGTGGCGTTTCCCTGTCTTCATACATTTCCAGCATCAGCTGCGCGATGGGGCGTTTTTGCCAAGGCTGGCGGGTGAGTGAACCTGCTACTGGGTAACAAATCGCATCAGACTCGCCGATTTCTAGCCCAAGCCCCGTTTCTTCAACTGGTGTCCCTTTGATATTCATACCGTAGATGGAGATGGGTAAGGCTATGCCGTTTTCATAGGCTTTTTGCAGCTTATCTTTCTCTACACGTTTGCCACGCACGATGCCATTCATGTCGAGCAAGAGCAGGTCGACGAACTCTATATCCGGGTTCTGTTCAAGAAATTCAATGGCTTCGTTTGCATCTGGCAATTGTGCATCTTCAGACGTAAACATTTCCCTGTCTGTTTGATATCGCATGAAACACCTACCTGAGTGTAAATTATATCAATCACCTCTATGTGTGGTTCTGAGTGAATAGTAAAGCCTTGATTATGTCAACAGCGTTTCACATCACAAAACCTCTGTTTTTACTGCAAATCAATACGATAAGCCTCGAAACTTCATGGGTTTAATAATGTTAATGAAATGATAAATAATTCGTGCGATTTTGTTGTGTGTGTCACTTGCGTAATTTATTTTTAACGTGTAGCGTGAAAAAAAACGAACGCATAGCATACTGATAGTAGATAGCGATTTGCTTTGCGATTCGGTAGTCAATGCAGAGGAAGATATGGAAGACTCAACTATCCCAATGATTGGCGTGACAGGGTGTACGACTCAGATTGGGTTACATCCTTTCCATATTGTTGGCGATAAGTACGTCAGGAGTGTGGCGGACACTTTTGGGGGGTGCCCAATGGTGATCCCTGCGTTGGGCAAAGCTTTGCCCATAAAACGCGTTTTAGCTTCACTCGACGGGATACTCTTCACAGGATCTCCATCAAACATTGAGCCTCACCATTATCAAGGGTCACCGAGCGAAGCGGGCACAGATCATGACCCTGCCCGGGACGCCACCACCATACCCCTCCTTGCATTAGCCATAGAAATGGGCGTCCCCGTTTTAGCGATTTGCCGCGGCTTTCAGGAAATGAACGTGGTCATGGGGGGAAGCCTGCATCAAAAACTTCATGAGGTGGGCGGATTTATCGAACACCGCGAAGACAAAACCGCTGCTGTAGATATTCAATACGGCATTTCTCACACCGTAAACATCGAACCCGGGGGGCTTCTCTACGAGGCTTGGGGTCGCACCTCTGCTGACGTGAACTCTGTCCATACCCAGGGCATAGACAGATTAGGCAAAGGACTGCGACCAGAAGCGTACGCCCCGGACGGACTGATAGAGGCAGTCTCTGTCATCGATGCAAAAAACTTCGCCTTAGGAGTTCAGTGGCATCCTGAGTGGAAAGTCACAAAAAATCCTTTTTATTCAGCTATCTTCGATATGTTTGGGGAAGCCTGCCGAATAAGGGCGAATCAGCGTGAGAAAGAATATGGACAAGCTTAAGAAGTGGTTGAAAGAAAACGAGATTACGGAAGTTGAGTGCGTTGTCAGTGACTTATCCGGCATTGCTCGCGGAAAGATCGCACCTGTCGATAAGTTCATTAACGAAGGCGAAATGCGTCTGCCAGAGAGTGTTTTACTGCAAACAGTCACGGGCGACTATGTTGATGATGACATCTATTACGCCTTGCTGGATGAGGCAGACATTGACTTCATCTGTAAGCCGGATGAAGACGCCGTCTATCTGCTTCCATGGACGATTGAGAAAACTGCCCAAATCATTCATGACACCTTCGACAAAATGGGGAACCCCATTGAACTGACACCGCGTAACGTGTTGAAGAAGGTGCTGAAGCTCTACGAAGAGAAGGGTTGGAAACCGGTTGTTGCACCGGAAATGGAGTTTTATCTGACTGCTCGGTGTGAAGATCCTGACTTACCGCTTGAGCCGCCGATTGGCCGTTCTGGACGCATGGAGACAGGTCGCCAGTCTTTTTCTATTGATGCTGCCAACGAATTCGATCCGCTGTTTGAAGACATGTACGAATGGTGTGAAACGCAAGGGCTCGCCATTGATACTTTGATCCACGAAGAAGGCGTCGCTCAGATGGAAATCAACTTCCGTCATGGCGATCCTTTGGTGCTGGCAGATCAGGTGTTCCTGTTCAAGCGCACGCTGCGTGAAGCCGCGCTCAAGCATCAGGTGGTGGCGACCTTTATGTCTAAGCCAATTACTGATGAGCCGGGCAGTGCGATGCACCTTCACCAGAGCATCGTTGATGTGAAAACCGGTAAAAACATTTTCACCAATGAAGACGGTACCAGCTCATCACTCTTTTATGGGCATATTGCTGGCCTTCAGCAGTTCATTCCGGAAATGCTTCCTATGTTCGCCCCGAACGTAAACTCATTCCGTCGCTTCCTGCCAGATACCTCAGCACCGGTAAATGTGGAGTGGGGCGAAGAAAACCGCACTTGTGGCTTGCGTGTGCCGAGCTGTTCTCCTCAGGCGCGTCGTGTAGAAAACCGATTGCCGGGGGCGGATGCTAACTGTTACCTCGCTATTGCCGCCAGTCTTTTGTGTGGTTACATCGGTATGGAGCGTGGTTTGAAACCAACGCCTCCTGTACAGGGACGTGGCTATGAGCTGCGCAGCCCGGCGCTGCCTTACACCTTAGAAGGCGCGTTGGAGCGCATGGAACAGTGTGATGAGGTCGCAGAGTATTTGGGGGAATCCTTTGCTCGTGGCTACATCGCGGTGAAGCGCAAAGAGCAGGAGAACTTCAAACGTGTCATCAGTTCCTGGGAGCGGGAGTTCCTGTTGCTCACTGTTTAATGTGAAGACGGTCAGACTCGTTTAGTCATTGTTTTACAAGGGAGACAACCAAGACGGTTGCCAATGTTTCAAACTTCAAGGATGTGGAGGTCAGAATGACACACGTCGTACAACACCCAGATACCCAAACGCTACAGGCATTGGATAATGCGCATTATCTTCACCCATTCAGCGATCATAAAACGCTGAGGGAAAAGGGAGCGCGTATGATTGTTCGCGCCCAGGGCGTGTATATCTGGGACAGTGACGGCAACCGTATTCTTGATGGTATGGCTGGACTATGGTGCACCAACATTGGTTATGGCGAGAAACGTCTGGCTGATGCTGCCCACAAGCAAATGCTGGAATTGCCTTATTACAACAGCTTTTTCCAGTGTGCCCATCCACCTGTGGTTGAGTTGGCTAAAGAGATTGCTGAACTCGCACCGGATCACATGAATCAAGTGTTCTTTACTGGCTCAGGTTCAGAATCCAATGACACGGTTCTGCGTATGGTTCGCCATTACTGGACGCTGAAAGGTCAGCCGGAAAAATTCACCATCATCGGCCGCCATAACGGTTACCACGGCTCCACGGTTGCAGGAGCAAGCTTGGGCGGCATGAAAGCCATGCACAAGCAAGGCGGCCTTCCAATTCCAGGTATTCACCATATTCCGCAGCCTTATTGGTTTGGTGAGGGTGGGGACTTAACGCCTGAAGAATTTGGGGTGAAAGCGGCACAGGAATTGGAAAAAGCCATTCTGGAAATTGGCGAAGACAAGGTTGCGGCCTTTATCGCTGAGCCTGTTCAAGGGGCGGGTGGCGTTGTCATTCCACCGTCGACGTATTGGCCGGAAATTAACCGTATTCTGGCGAAGTACGACATCCTGATGATTGCTGATGAAGTGATTTGTGGTTTTGGCCGCACCGGTGAATGGTTCGGTAGCCAGACTTTTGATATCAAACCTGATTTTATGCCGATTGCGAAGGGCATGACTTCCGGATATATCCCAATGGGGGGTGTGATTGTCAGCGACCGTGTCGCCAATGCTTTTGAAGAAAAAGGCGGTGATTTCAATCACGGATACACCTACTCCGGTCATCCGGTAGCAGCAGCGGTTGCACTGGAAAACCTCAAAGTGATGAAAGAGAAAAATCTGGTTCAGTATGTGAAGGAAGATATTGGGCCTTACCTGCAATCCCAATGGCAAACGTTGGCCGAGCACCCGCTGGTTGGCGAAGCGCGCGGTGTTGGGCTGGTGGCGGCGATTGAATTGGTGCAAGACAAAGCAACCCGCAAACGCTTTGATGAAGAAGTCGGCATTGGCGAAGTTTGCCGTGATATCAGCGTGGAAAACGGCCTTGTGATGCGTGCGTGTGGAGACACCATGATCATCAGCCCGCCTTTAGTTATTACCCGTACCGAGGTGGATGAACTGATCCACAAGGCCAAGCTGGCATTGGATTTAACGCTGCAGGCACTTAAGGACAAGGGCGCGCTTTAGCCCGGAAAGAATTGAAATTCTGTCGGCACTCAAGGTCTACAGACCCTGATGCTGGCAAACCATCAAAACCAGAGTCAAAGATTGGTTCTGGTTTGGACATTGGAATGTAGTAACGACCTCGATAGGACTCGGGTCAAAAGGAGAAAACATGAAGATGGTAATCCGCAACAAAGTTTCTGCCGTCGTGTTGGCAGGATTGATGGTTTCAACCGGGCTACAGGCTGAAGAAATCCTTCGAATTTACAACTGGAGTGACTATATCGCGGAAGACACGATAGAAAACTTCGAGAAAGAGACCGGCATCAAGGTCACCTACGATGTGTATGACAGCAACGACGTTTTGGAAGCAAAGCTGCTTTCCGGTAACTCTGGCTACGATCTCGTTGTTCCGTCAAATAACTTCCTCGCCAAACAAATCAAAGCGGGTGCTTTCCAGCCGTTGGATAAGAGTCTTTTGACCAACAGTGGCAATCTGGATCCAAAACTGATGAAGCGCTTGGAAATGGCCGATCCGGGTAACCAATACGCCATCCCTTACATGTGGGGCACGAATGGCATTGGCTACAACGTCGATAAAGTGAAAGAGCGTCTGGGCGACGATATTCCAGAAAACAAACTCGATTTGCTGCTGGACCCTAAATATGCCGCAAAGCTTAAAGATTGCGGCATTGCAGTCGTGGATTCTGCAGATGAGGTAATGCCTCAGGTGCTGCAATACATCGGCAAAGACCCTAACTCCACCAAGAAAGGTGATTACAAAGAAGCTGGGGAAGTGCTGGCGAAAATCCGTCCTTACGTGACTTACTTCCATTCCTCCCGCTACATCACAGACCTTGCCAATGGCGATATCTGTCTAGCTTATGGCTTCTCTGGTGACATCTTCCAGGCTGCATACCGTGCAGAAGAAGCGGGTAACGGTCAGGTGATTGACTACTCCATTCCAAGCAAAGGCGCGCAGCTTTGGTTCGACATGATGGCAATACCGGCAGACGCCAAAAATGCCAAAAACGCCCATGCATTTATGAATTACATTCTGCGTCCAGAAGTGATCGCACCAATCACTGACTACGTGGCGTATGCAAACCCGAACCCAGCTTCCAACAAGCTGGTGGATCCGGAAGTGCTCAACAACCCGTCTATTTACCCTCCTCAAGAAGTGATGGACAAACTCTTTGTCTCTGAAGTGCTTCCACTGAAAATCAGCCGCACGTCCAACCGAACCTGGACGCGCATGAAAACTGGCCAGTAATGGCTTCGTCAGGGAGCTGAAATGTCAGCTCCCTGTTTTCGTGTGTTCCGGGGTAGTCACAGGGAGGATGAGATGGTGACCAGCAACCCTAATGGCAATGGCGCGAAGAAGCCGGAGCTATTGAGAATCGACCGTGTCAGTAAGCTGTTCGGGGATGTCCGCGCGGTAGATGATGTTTCCTTAACGATTGAGAAAGGTGAGATTTTTTCTTTACTCGGTGGTTCCGGTTCCGGGAAATCTACCTTGCTTCGTATGTTGGCGGGTTTCGAAACCCCGTCGAGCGGACGCATCTATCTCGATGGGGAAGACATTACCGATATGGCGCCCTATGACAGACCCATCAACATGATGTTTCAGTCTTACGCTTTGTTTCCGCACATGACGGTTGAACAGAATATTGCGTTTGGTCTGAAGCAGGACAAGCTCAAGAAAGCCGATATTCAGGATCGGGTCAAAGAGATGCTGAAGCTGGTGCACATGGAGCAATACGCCAAACGCAAGCCGCATCAGCTATCAGGTGGTCAACGCCAACGTGTTGCGTTGGCAAGATCGCTGGCTAAACGCCCGAAACTCTTGCTGCTTGATGAGCCGATGGGCGCATTGGATAAGAAGCTTCGTAACCAGATGCAGTTGGAAGTCGTAGATATTCTGGAGCGTGTTGGCGTGACCTGTGTGATGGTAACCCACGATCAGGAAGAGGCCATGACGATGGCAGGGCGCATTGCCATCATGCATGAAGGCTGGATTGCCCAAACTGGCACACCCACAGATATTTACGAGTCGCCAAACAGCTGCATGATTGCCGAATTCATTGGTTCGGTGAACCTGTTTGAAGGCGAAATCGTGGTGGATGAAACCGATCACTGTGTCATTTCGTCCAGCGACACAGTGCAACAAATCTACGTGGGGCACGGTGTGGCAACCAACGTGGAAGACAGAAAAGTGTGGTTAGCAGTTCGCCCTGAAAAAGCTTTTATTAGCCGAGAGCAACCGGACGGTGAATATAATTGGTCGAAGGGCACAGTACATGACATCGCCTACCTTGGTGGTACTTCCATGTACTACGTGAAGTTACCGAGCAACAAAGTGGTGATGTGCAGTATGGCCAATGTTTCCCGCCATCAGGATCGCCCCACTTGGGATGACGAGGTGTTCATCAGCTGGGAGGCCACCGGTGGTGTGGTATTACGCGTATGACGACCTTGACGAACTCCCAGACGAAAACGCCAGCACCAAGCAAAGCGCCGCACAAAAATAAGATGTTGTTTCCCAAGGGACGACACATCACCATGGGTATTCCTTACCTCTGGCTGCTGCTCTTTTTTGCTGTGCCATTCCTTATCGTTTTCAAAATCAGTTTTTCGATGGCGGCGTTGGCAATCCCTCCTTACGAAGCCATTGTCGCTTATGTTGATGAAGTCATCGAAATTACCCTGAATCTCGAGAACTATTTGCGGATTCTGGATGATGACCTCTACTACCTTGCCTATCTGAGCTCGGTAAAAATCGCCTTTGTATCAACGCTAGGCTGTTTGCTTTTAGGTTACCCCATGGCGTATGCGATTGCCCGCGCGCCAGCGAGAATGCAAACGGTGCTTTTGCTGCTGATCATGCTGCCATCCTGGACCTCATTTTTGATCCGTGTGTATGCCTGGATGGGCCTACTTAGCAACACAGGGATCATTAACAACACCTTGATGTGGCTGGGTGTGATATCCGATCCGATTCAGATCTTGAACACCAACACCGCAGTGTATATCGGCATTGTGTATACCTACCTGCCATTTATGGTGCTTCCGTTATACGCCAATCTGGTGAAGCTGGATGGAAGCTTGCTGGAAGCCGCGGCAGATCTAGGCTCGCGCAACTTCAACACCTTCTGGAAAGTGACCTTACCGCTGTCGAAAGGCGGCATTATCGCAGGATCTATGCTGGTGTTTATTCCCGTGGTGGGTGAAGTAGTGATCCCTGAACTTCTGGGCGGTCCTGAAACCTTGATGATCGGCAAAGTGTTGTGGCAGGAATTCTTCAATAACCGTGACTGGCCCGTTGCCTCAGCATTGGCGATTGTGATGCTGCTTTTGCTCATCATCCCTATCACGCTATTCCACCATTATCAATCCAAGGACATGGAGGCTGACCGATGAAACGCTGGCAATTTTCGACGGTCATGCTCTGGGTAGGTTTGGTTTTCCTTTACCTGCCCATGCTGATCCTGGTGATTTACTCTTTTAATGCTTCTAAGCTGGTCACCGTCTGGGGTGGGTTCTCACCCAAATGGTATGCCGAGCTGTTCAAAGACGAGCAAATCCTGCAGGCGGTTTGGACCAGCCTTCGCATTGCGTTCTATAGCTCTACCATGGCGGTGATCATCGGCACGTTAGCAGCCTTTGTGATGACGCGGTTCCGACGTTCATGGGGACGGTTAACACTCTCCAATATGATCACCGCACCGCTTGTCATGCCGGATGTGATTATAGGTCTGTCCTTGCTGCTTCTGTTTGTGCAGATGGGGGAACTGTTTGGTTGGCCTGCCGAGCGAGGCATGACCACGGTGTGGATTGCGCACTCTACTTTCTGTGCTGCTTATGTCGCAGTGGTGGTCTCTTCAAGACTAAGGGAACTGGATTTCTCGATTGAAGAGGCAGGTATGGATTTGGGTGCAACACCGTTCAAAGTCTTCTTTGTGATCACAGTCCCCATGATTGCCCCGGCGCTGGTGGCGGGATGGCTTCTGAGCTTCAGTCTTTCCCTTGATGATCTGGTTATCGCGAGCTTCGTCTCTGGGCCAGGTTCTACCACGTTGCCTATGGTGGTCTTTTCTTCTGTCAGGCTTGGGGTTTCACCGAAAATCAATGCACTTGCCACCATCATCATTTTGGTTGTGTCGCTGTTTGCGTTTTTGTCCTGGTACGTGGCGCGTCGCGCAGAGCAAAAATCGCTGGAAGACATGAAGCGCCTTAACCAAGAGCTTCAGGAATAGGATTGTCATCATGGAACAAGTCAGTTCGATTCAGAACCAACAAAATCAGTCACAACACACCAGACAGGAAGCCAGTCAGGCTCATGCACCTTCTTATTACGCTGCATCAGCCAATCCTTCTCCGATGCGAGAAGTGCTGAATGCAGAAATCACGACTGATATTTGCATTGTCGGAGCTGGTTATACGGGTCTTTCATCAGCGCTGCATTTGCTTGAAGCGGGTTTTAACGTCGTGGTGTTGGAAGCGGCCAAAGTCGGGTGGGGCGCTTCTGGCCGTAATGGCGGGCAGATTGTGAATAGCTTCAGCCGTGACATTGATGTGATTGAGAAGACCGTCGGTAAGGAAAAAATTGGTCTTTTTGGTGAAATGGCTTTTGAAGGCGGGAAGATCATCCGTGAGCGCGTTGAGAAATACAACATCCACTGTGATCTGAAAAACGGCGGTGTGTTTGCTGCGTTGAATGACAAGCAAATGCAGGAGCTGGAACATCAAAAGGCGCTGTGGGAAAAATACGGCAATACCCAACTCGAAATGCTGAATGACAGCGACATCCGTTGTGTGGTGGATACGGAGAGCTATGTTGGCGGATTGCTGGATAAATCTGGCGGGCATATCCACCCACTTAACCTTGCGCTGGGAGAAGCCGCTGCGGTTGAAAGTTTGGGTGGGAAAATCTACGAACATTCGCCAGTGGTGAACATTGAGCGCGGCGAACCGGCAAAAGTGATAACAGAGCAGGGCTCTGTCACCGCCTCTTTCGTTATCGTGGCAGGCAATGCTTACCTCGGTAACCTGATGCCAGAGCTTCGTGCCAAGTCTATGCCCTGTGGAACACAGGTGATTGCCACTGAGCCACTGACCGATCAGCAGGCGAAAAGTTTGCTGCCGCAGGATTACTGCGTGGAGGACTGTAACTATCTTCTTGATTACTTCCGGCTGTCTGGCGATAGAAGGCTGATCTATGGCGGTGGTGTCGTTTACGGTGCGCGGGATCCGGCTGATATAGACGCTATTATCTGCCCAAAGATGCTGAATACCTTTCCGCAGCTTAGCGGTGTGAAAATTGATTACCGCTGGACGGGTAATTTCCTGCTGACCCTATCGCGCTTACCGCAAGTGGGACGTATCGGTAACAATATCTATTACTCACAAGGCTGCAGTGGTCACGGTGTCACTTATACCCATCTGGCAGGCAGATTGATGTCGGAAGTGCTGAAAGGGCAGGCGGAGCGATTTGATGCTTTTGCCAACCTACCGCACTTACCGTTCCCCGGTGGACACATGCTGAGTGTACCGTTTTCGGCCCTGGGGGCATGGTATTACTCAGTCAGGGACAAGTTCGGTATTTAATACCAATCGTAGTAAATATCTGCTCATCCTAGCTTGTTAAAATGCTCGATAACTGCGTTGGAAAATTTGATTGTAGAATAACTGCTTATCGAAATTTTC